>MVCT01000027.1 GCA_002049945.1 Candidatus Cloacimonas sp. 4484_140 | reverse complement strand
CAACATTCTCATCAAAATAGGAAATGCCGGTTACAGTTTCACTGTTGATCTTAATATATTCTTCGCCGGCTTGTTTCCTATAAATATTAAATCCCTCGATCTGCGGATCAAAAAAATCCTGCCATACGAGTAATATGGAACCGCGCGATGCTTCGATCTCATCAAGGATTGGAACCATCTCATTATAGCCGCCATCGAGCACCCAATTGTCGGTATCGAAAAGAAGACTATCGAGAGTGCTGGCAAGAGGAAGCGTATTGTAGCTGAAGCCAGAATCAGCAAAAATGCTGTGCTCATTTCCATTCACACATACAGGCAAGCACATTGCAAAGTTATATCCATGCGTTCCTTCTGATTGAGTCGTTATTATTAGTGAGTCTTCAATATCCGAAGTATAGGTTGCAAAACGGTAAAAGGGGCGTCCTTCATTGTAAAACCACTCATGAAAGAACCAGTCAAGCTCCATGCCACTCACACTCTCAGCCATGTCCCCGAGATCGTCTGTGAGGAAGTTTCCATATTTATACTGAGGATCCTGCATTAGGTTGTAAACGGTCGCAAAGAAATCATCATCTCCCAGTACGCTTCGCAGCATGTGCATTGTCCACGCACCTTTTGAATAGATCACAATGTTGAAAATTTGTGATGCAGAGCCATCAGGGTCACGATACAGGCAGGGATCGAGATTTGAGCCAGTGTCCAATGCATTCATAAAATCATGCAGCCCTTGAGTTCCGTATAGATATTCTGCCCACAATGCTTCACTGTATCGTGCAAAACCCTCTTTGAGCCACACATGCGCCCATGACCCGATGGAAAGACAGTCACCAGCCCATTGATGTGCAAGCTCGTGTGCTACAGTCGATTCTGCACCTGGATCTCCGACATATCCACTTCGAAAAGAGGTACAGGTTTGATGCTCCATTGCAAGACAGCTCAAGTTCGCACATAATGCATGTCCGTATTTTTCTGATAGAAATGGATATTCACCATAAACAGAAGCAAAAAAAGTGATCATATCAGGTGTGATACTGAACAGATTTACACAAGTATCGTATAATTCGGGAAAAAGATAGTGATCAATCGGCATAGTTTCGTCACCGGAAGTGTATATTTGGGAATATATTTGATAATTTGTAATCGCAAGTGATGTTAGATAAGTAGCAATCGGATAGGATTCATGCCATTTATCAGTAACCGTTCCGTCACCATTATTCACATGTTCGATCAGAAGACCATTGGATGCGCACACATATTCTTCGGGATAGGTGATACGGATATCGAGGGAATCCGGTTTGTCTGCAGGGGTGTCTTTGCAGGGCCACCATTTTCTCGCACCTTTTGGAGAAACCATTGTGAAGACATTCGGATTTCCGCTGTGGGATTCAAATTTCATTCCATCGCTGAGTTTTGTGTCCGGGAAGCCCTCATATTGAATTGAGATCTCGATCATGTTATCAATATTATAGGTATCATCAAGTTGAATGGTAATGATCTCGTCTGCATGAGAAAAAGTCAACGAAGTGCCATTCTGCTGAATATCCGTGACAGTTAGATTATTAGTAAAATTCATCTCGATCTCTGCGGTTTGATCTTCACAAATAAGTGCAGACATGGTTATTTCAGATTCGATAAATTCTGTATCAATGTTTATATTAATATCGATTTTATAGTACGTTACATCATAATTATCCATATTTTTGGAGTCCCCAAGGACTTCGCGAAATTGTTCATAATACTTTGCCTGCTGCTGTAAATTTAGATTTGTGCTCTCAATTATTTTTTGATAATCAGGATATGTACCTATGTTTTTAGAGAGTAAAAAGTTTGGAGTCAGTACGAGAACCATTAAAAATGATATTATTCTTTTCATAAGAAATCCTTAATGAATTTTCTTAATTAAAAAAGAAATTACTTTTGAGAATGCTGTCAATTATTTTGCTTCATTATTAATATTAAGTTAACCTGAACCGACTCGGGGTAGAAATATTGATGCCTTTATGGGGAGAGAAATTTATTATTAGTATCCCATATTACCACGTTCTCTGAAATCCATTCGTCGGCTTACGGAATGGTTTCCAAATTAAGATATCAGAGTTAATTTTCTTGACACGCAGTGGCAATTTTTTGATGAAGGTCATCACTGCGTTCCACAGTAGCTCAGCGGTAGAGCAGGTGGCTGTTAACCACTTTGTCGGGGGTTCAAATCCCTCCTGTGGAGCCATTTTTTTATTCAGAAAAAATGGATTGTTAAACGGCAAGGCAGGTGGCTATTATCCGCCATGCGGATACCTCTCTTCCGCCTTCATTTCAGTCTTTGCTATGCTTCCGTCTCCATTTCACTATACCTCGACAGGACGCCGAGACGAGTAAGAGAAGAAATAATGTAGAGCCATTGCGAAGAATTCCTCCGTCAACCATTCGCAAGGTTTTATCAATTCACGAATTTATTGACGAATTTTTTCGCCTTTGCACTGTCATTTTAAAACAATATGAATCGAGGATAGAATGAGCATAATAGCGAACAAGAATGTTTTGATAACTGGAGGAGCATCGGGTATCGGAAAAAAGCTTGCATATCTGATGGCAATTGAAGGAGCTCATATTGTTATCTGGGACATAAATCGAAAGCATCTGGATGAGGTAACAAATGCCATAAAAAGTAGGGGATATGCTGCAACTGGTTATTATTGTGATGTCTCTGACAAAGAACAGATCGAGGTAACTGCGCAGAAAGTTAAAGCAGAGATCGGAAAGATCGATATTCTGGTGAACAATGCAGGTGTTGTGTTTGGCAAATCCTACTGGGAATATTCTGATGAAGAAATTCAGAAAACCATCAAGATCAACCTTATGGCTCACTTGTGGACGATCAAAGCATTCCTGCCTGAGATGAGACAGTCAAACAGCGGTCATATTGTAACGATCGCTTCTTCTGCCGGAATAACCGGAGTAGCAAATTTGTCGGTATATTCAGTATCTAAATTTGCAAATTTTGGTCTCGATGAATCCCTGAGGCAGGAGTTCCAAAAAGCAGGACTGGACATCAAAACCACTGTGGTCTGTCCTTATTTTATTGATACCGGAATGTTCAAAGGGGTGAAATCGCGTTTTTCATTTCTACTCCCAATCCTGAAAGAAAATCGAGTTGCACGCAGGATCTTCAATGCAATAAAAAAAGATAAAAGCAGGGTAGTAATGCCTTTGCTGGTATATACTGTTTGGCTCTTGCGATTGGTGCCTGTAAAAATATACGATTTTGTATCAAATATGCTTGGTGTAAATGCTTCCATGGATGAATTTACCGGAAGAATAGAAAGGAAAGATGATCAAAAGAAAACAAATTTACAAACACCGCCTGACGGTGAATATACAACCTCATACAATCCCGCGACCGGTGAAGTGATAGGATACTCAAAACTACACACACCCAAAGAAGTCAAAGATATCATACGAAAGGCAAAAATCGTTCAAAAGGAGTGGGCAAGATTTCCTCTCGGAAGAAAGATATGTTATCTGAAAAAAGTCCGTTCTTATATGGTGGATCATCTTGATGAACTTGCAGAGGTGATCTCGCGGGATAACGGCAAACCCCGTATCGATGCGCTTTCAACCGAACTTATACCTGCTGTAATGGCACTTTCATACTATTGCAGCAAAGCGAGAAGTTTCCTGAGAAAAAAAAGGATCTGGTTCGGCAATATCATGCTTTCAAACAAGCAGAGTGCTCTCTACCGGATTCCTTATGGAGTTATCGGTATAATCTCTCCATGGAACTATCCATTTGGTATTCCCTTTTCAGAAGTAGTGATGGCTTTGCTCGCTGGTAATACAGTCGTGCTCAAGGTTGCATCCAATACCCAGATGGTTGGACGGAAACTCGAAGAATGCTTTCTTGCTGCAGGACTACCTGAGAATGTATTCAATTATGTGAATATACCCGGCTCTGAAGCTGGAGATGTATTCCTTGAAAATGGCGTTGATAAATTATTCTTCACCGGCTCAGTTCCGATCGGGAAAAAGCTCATGACTAAAGCCGGAAAAAACCTTACTCCGCTCGTTCTGGAACTCGGTGGAAATGATGCCATGCTTGTATGCCCGGATGCAGATATTTACAGGGCTGCGACCGGAGCCGTGTGGGCTGGACTCTCCAATGCAGGACAATCCTGCGGAGGTGTCGAGCGCATATATGTTCATGAAAAAGTGTATGATGAGTTCTTATATATGTTGAAAAACAAGGTCGATAACCTTCGTGTGGGATATGATACGGATTACAATGTGGACATAGGCTCGATGACCAAGCAAAGTCAGGTGGAAACTGTGAAAGTTCATGTTAATGATGCTCTAAATAAAGGTGCTAAAATATTTGCGCAAGCCAAAATTCCTAAGGGATATCAAAATTTTTATCCTGCCACAGTGCTCACTGAAGTTGATCATACTATGAAAGTGATGAAAGATGAAACCTTCGGACCAGTCGTTGCAGTTATGAAAGTGAGAAATATGGAAGATGCAATCGAGCTTGCCAACGATTCTAATCTTGGTTTGACGGGGTCTGTCTGGTCAAAGGACAAAGCACAGGCAATTAAGATAGCCCGACGCATAAAGGCAGGTGCAGTAACAATAAACGACCATCTCATGAGCCATGGACTTGCAGAAACACCCTGGGGTGGTTTCAAGGAATCTGGTATTGGACGGACTCACGGAAAAATTGGCTTTGATGAAATGACGCAACCGCAGGTTATCGTGAATGACATTTTGCCTTTTGCACGAAAAAATATCTGGTGGCATCCCTATAGCAAAAAAGTATATGATGGTTTGAAAGGAATCATTCAGGCATTATACGGCACAAATATCAAGATGATGATGACTGGCTGGAAGAATTTATTGAAGATCGTGCATCGGTATTTCACGGTGGAGTGAAGTTATAAATAATTGTATTGTTTTTGCTTTATATTTGACAATGATTTAGATACATAATAAATAACAGAGATGTTGATTTGGAAAAAATCAGCAATATTTATACATGAGGAAATCGAAAATGGCAAAACTGGTTACAAACCAAAAAGAGTTTCTTTCCGAGATTATAGATAACATTTTACCGAGTTCAAACAATCTCTACTTTCTTGTAGGATATTTTTACTTCTCCGGATTCGAGCAGATGTATAAAAACATTAATGATAAAAAAATGAAAATCCTAATTGGAATGAACATCGAAAAAAATATGTCCAACAAGATCAAAGAATTCACCATCATTCAGGAAATTAACCAATCAAGATTGGAGATCAAGAAAAGTTACTTTAAATCTTTTGTAGAGATATTTAATGATACTGATTATTTTGATTCCGAAGAAAAGCAGGAAGCATTCAGGATTTTCATAGGAAAAATGAAGGATGGTTCGCTGGAAATAAGAAAAACAGAACATCCAAATCATGCAAAATTATATTTGTTTGAGCATAAAGAAGAGTTTAGTCAAAATGGCTTAAATCCGGGGACTATGATAACCGGCTCAAGTAACTTAACAAGAGCAGGCTTGAAGGGACAACACGAAATTAATGTAATTTTAAGAGATGAATATCCGGAAGGAAAAAGAATTTTTGATGAACTGTGGGAAATGGCAATTGATATTGTGAACGAAGGAAATCTGGATGAATTTATGGAAGAAGTTTTCGAGAAGGTCTGGATTGATAAACTCTATAAACCATATTTATTTTACATAAGAATATTAATTGAATATTTTGCTATAAGAGAATCTGGTGAAGTTGTTTTTCCTGATGAAATTACGGAAGGACAATTCTTTAATCTGAAGTATCAGATCGATGCCGTCAGAAAATCCATACAAATTATAGAACAACATAACGGAGTATTAATTTCTGATGTTGTTGGACTGGGAAAAAGTATTATTGCTTCCACAGTTGCTTTTAATATGAGAAAGAAAGTGATAATAATAGCTCCTCCACATCTGCATTATCAATGGGATAAAGAATATCGCACGATCTTCAAATTCAATGCTGTCGTTTTCGGAACTGGTTCGATTCATAAAGCTATTGATCATCTACGAAATGTTTGGAATGATGAAGAAGTATTAATAATCGTTGATGAAGCTCACAAATTCAGAAATGAAAACACCGATGATTACATAAATCTACACAAACTTTGTCAGGGGAATAAAGTAATGCTACTTACAGCAACTCCATTCAACAACCGACCTCAAGATATTTTTGCGATGATAAAACTTTTTCAAATACCATCAAAATCTACGATCCGCACAGTCGATAATCTTTCCTATCAATTCCAGCAAATGATCAAAGAATACAAAGCAATTAATAAAGAAAGAAAAAAGAAGGATGTTGATGAAGCAAAGCTGAAAAGAAGAATCCAAAATCTTGCAAAAAAGATCAGACATATTTTAGAACCTGTTATTATCAGACGATCAAGAATAGACCTTGATAAAATTAAAGAATATAAAAACGATTTGAAAAAACAGGGTTTCAAATATGTATTTGCAGAAGCTCCAATTGAAAAAGAATATTATCTCGGTGATCTTGCAGAATTATATTTAAAAACATTAAATACAATTTATCCCGAAGAATCCAAGAAAAATAAAGGAAAGAAAACAGACAAAATCGAATTCATCGGTGCAAGATACAAGCCGGTAAACTACTTGAAAGATCTATCGAAATTTAAGGAAAGATTGAAAGCAGAGCACCAACACATTGATGCTGATGTAATACGCGTTGCTCAATCTAATCTGGCAGATTTTATGAGAAGACTGCTCGTTTCCAGATTTGAAAGTTCTATAAATGCCTTTAAATGCACGCTGAATTCGATGATCAAATCTATGGAATCAGTAAAAAAATATTATGAAAAAGCAGCCAAAATTCCTGTTTTTAAGAAAGGTAATTTGCCGGACATCGATTCATTCAAAGATATTGGTGAAGATGTTAAGAATGATCTGGAAAATTATAATTTTGAAAAAGAATTGGAAAAACAATATGAAAAAGGATTGTTCTTCATTCCCAAAGATGACTTGAAAGAAGATTTTATCAAAGATTTAGATCAGGATTTGAATTTGCTAATAAATATTCGGAAAGAATGGTTTGAAAATGGAATAAAAACCGATCCTAAACTTGAAAATTTCAAAATCGAAATTCAAAAACAATTGAAAGATGATCCAAAAAGGAAAATCGTTGTTTTCAGCGAATATGCCGATACTGCCAAGTATATATTTGAAGAAATTAAAAAAGATAAAAACATCAGAGCTTTCTACTATTCTTCCAAAATTTCTTCTACAGAAAATAAAAAAGTTATCAGAGAAAATTTCGATGCTTCCAATAAAATCCAAAAAGATTATTATGACATTATAATCGCAACCGATGCTCTTTCTGAAGGTGTGAATTTAAACAGAGCCGGAACAGTTTTCAATTATGATATCCCATATAATCCAACCAGAGTTATTCAAAGAGTGGGAAGAATTAACAGGATCGGGAAAATGCTTTTCAATAAACTCTTCATTTATAATTATTTCCCTACTGATATCGGTGAGGAGGAAATTCGAGTAAAACAGATATCAACTTTAAAGAAAGCGATGATCGATGCACTTCTCGGAGAAGATACAAAAGTCCTGACAAAAGAAGAAGAACTGAAATCTTACTTCCACCAGAAATATAATGAAGCTTTAAAGTTGCAGGAACAGGAATCGTGGGACACTAAATATCAAGATGATCTGTATTATTTGAAAAAGAAAAAACCTGAATTGATCGAAAAAGCTCTCTCCATTCCACGCCGTTCCAGAATTCAGCGAACAGAAAAGAAATTACAATCAGGCGTTATTATTTTTGGCAAAAAAGCAGAGGATTATACTTTCAGATTGGGAACAAGTGAAACAGATTCCCATGCACTTTCGGTTGAAGAAGCATTTGAACTCTTTGAAGCAGAAATTTCTGAAAAGCCAAAGAAAGTATCAAAACATTTTGAGAAAATATATCAACAAACAAAAGACAATATGTTCATTTCCAAAACGCAGGTTTCAACATCGGGTAAAAAAGGGGAAGCGATCAATAAAATCGAGCTTCTCATAGAATTGCTTCCCGAAAAGAAAGATTATTTCGCCGATCTTTACTTTGTTGCCAAAGAACTGAATGGACTTCCCGATGGTGTTTTTACATTAATAAGAAAAATTGATTCAGAAAATCTGAAAGATGATGTTAATGATTTAATTAAAAAAGTTCCTCATAACTATCTTGCGAAAATAATTAAGAAAGCAAATAAAATTGACGAAGGAACTGAAACCTTGATTCTTGCTGAAGAACTAATTTAATATTAAGGAATGTAAAATGGTTTTACCAATAAACATTAAAGAACTGCTGAATGGAAAAGTTGTCGAATGGGAACGGCTCGAATTTAAAAAGGGCTGGAATCCTGAAGGCACTCTTCATTCAATATGTGCATTCGCAAATGATATAAATAATTGGGGTGGTGGATACATCATTATCGGTGTAGAAGAACAGGAGGGAATTCCAATTTTACCTCCAATAGGACTGAACCAAAACCAATTGGATCCGATCCAGAAAAAACTTCATGAAATCTGTCATCATATTAAACCTAATTACTTTCCGATAGTTGAACCGTACAATTTTGAAGGCAGACATATATTAATAATTTGGATTCCCGGTGGCGATACGAGACCGTATAAGGCACCCGATACTATATCAAAAGGATCACCGAATTTTTATTGGATTCGCCACTTTTCAAACACAGTCAAAGCAAACAGAGAAGAAGAACAATTACTTCTTGGAATGGCTGCTAAAATACCTTTTGATGACAGGATTAATCATCACGCTGATATCAACGATTATGAGCTGAATTTGATCAAAGAATTTCTTCAGGAAATTAATAGTGATTTTACAATTCAAAGCAATACTTCGTTGGAAGAAATATCTCATGTCCTTCAAATCGGTAGAGGACCA
>MVCT01000026.1 GCA_002049945.1 Candidatus Cloacimonas sp. 4484_140 | reverse complement strand
CGGAAAATTGTGGATGAAGCAAAAAGACTTGGTTTCATGATAAAATATATTATAAATACTCATGGGCATGCCGATCATATTGGAGCGAACTCAGAACTGAAAAAACTAACCGGTGCAATACTCTGCATACATGAAGATGACAGCGAAAAATTAAGCAATCCTGATCTGAATCTCAGTTCTTTTGTGGGATTTCCTATTACGACTGTGAAAGCTGACAGATTACTAAAAGATGGTGATGTCATCAAAATTGGCAATATCGAACTAAAAGTCATGCATACTCCAGGTCATTCAAAAGGAGGAATTTGCCTGCTCGGTGATGGATTTGTGTTTAGCGGAGATACAATGTTTTTCGAAAGCATCGGACGTTATGATTTTCCGGATAGTAATGGCGAGCATCTGAGAAAAAGCATAGAAGAGAAGTTATTTGTGCTGCCTGATTCCACAAAAGTATATACAGGTCATGGAGGACCAACCACAATTGGTCATGAAAAAAAGCATAATCCGTTTTTCTAATAAATTATTATGGCTATTTTAAGAATTGAGCGGGTAAGTTGAAAAATATCCCCTGAACAGTCGCAAGCTCCCTACGGGGCATGCAATATCAAACCCCAGTGTAATAAAAAAAAGAAGATTACACAGGGCAGGCACGGAATATCCAATGATGAAGGAAAAGAATAAAGAAAATAATCATAAGAAGTTCGATTTGCAGGAATGTCTGGTTGATTATATAGCGAATTATAGAGAAACTCAAAATGCTGAATTTAGGTCTAATTTTATTTACTTCTTTAGACAACTAATACAATAATGGAAAACAAAATGTTAAGCGAAATATCTAACTGTATAAATAAATTGAAATTAACAATAAAAGAGTTAAACGAGAGTTTAGTTAAATGGATATTGGATATTCCGTGTTGGATATTGGAAATTCAGAATTTTTTTTATTTCAATGTATCAACCAATTTAAAATTAGAAAGAGCCACTATTGAACTATGATAGTAATATTAGATTTCGGTTCTCAGTATACATATTTGATCGTGAAATCGGTCCAGCAATTGAACGTATCATGCAAAGTGATACCTTTTGACGTTGCTATTTCAGAAATTCTTGAACTCAAACCTGAAGCGATCATTTTATCCGGCAGCCCGTATAGTGTTATGGATGCCGAAGCGCCTTTTTGTGATAAAAGCATATTTGAGCTTGGAATTCCAATACTCGGGATATGCTATGGAATGCAACTTATCTGTCATCTGCTGGACGGCAGAGTCGGGCATTCATTAAAAAAGGAGTTTGGGTACGTTGAGCTTATTGTTGATGAAAAGTACGAGCTTTTTGAAGGACTGGAAACCGGAGATGTAGTGTGGATGAGCCATTCGGATAATATTGAGAAAGTACCTGTCGGTTTTGAGACATTTTCCAGCACTGTAAACACCCCATTCGTTGCCATGCAAAATAAGTCGGAAAAAATTTATGCAGTTCAGTTCCATCCTGAGGTATCTCATACGGAAAAAGGACTGTTCATTTTTAAGAATTTCATATACAATATTTGTGGATTAAAACCGAATTGGACACCGGGTTCATTCATAGAGAAAGCATCAAAAAAAATCCGAGAGAAAGTCGGTGATGCAGGTGTAGTTCTGGGTTTGAGTGGTGGAGTGGACTCATCTGTAACTGCTGCCCTGCTGCATGAAGTGATTGGTGATAAACTCATTCCCATCCTTGTAGATACCGGCTTGATGAGGAAAAATGAAGTTATCGAAATTCAACAGATGTTCAAGAATAGTGGAATTCATATTGAAGTGGTGGATGCAAAAGATGTTTTTCTAGAGAAGTTAAAGGGGGTTACCGGTCCCGAAGAAAAAAGAAAGATCATCGGAAGATTGTTTATAGAAATTTTTGAAAAAGAAGCGCTCGAGTTCGACAATGTACAATTCCTTGCACAGGGCACTCTTTATCCAGATGTGATTGAGAGTTCTTCATCAAAGACAAAAGACGGTCCTTCTGTGACGATCAAATCGCATCATAATGTGGGCGGTCTGCCGGAAAAACTCAATCTAAAACTTATAGAACCGCTTCGAGAATTATTCAAATATGAAGTTAGGGTAATCGGCAAAGAGCTCGGATTGCCGGATGAGATCCTTTTCAGACATCCTTTCCCGGGTCCCGGACTGGCTGTTCGTATTATTGGAGATATTACCGAAGAAAAGGTTTCTATCCTTCAGGAAATTGATTTCATATTCATTGATGAATTAAGAAAGAATTATTATTATGACCGTATCTGGCAGGCATTTGCAGTATTGCTTCCTGTACAAACAGTCGGCGTGATGGGAGATGACAGAACCTATGAAAATGTATGTGCTCTCCGTGCGGTTAATAGTCTGGATGGCATGACTGCGGACTGGACAAAGATACCGTACAAGATATTAAGAAAGATCTCAAACAGGATCATTAATGAGGTTAATGGCGTAAATAGGGTCGTATATGATATTAGCTCAAAGCCACCGAGTACGATCGAGTGGGAATAATCAATTATGAAGAAATATTGTATTCTACTTTTTTTGGTGCTAATACCGAGTGTAGGATTTGCACAGTCCAATATTGTTGCAGAAGTTGCAGGAGAACCTATCACGTGGTTAGAGCTGCAAAATCGGTACGAATCGGTCTGGCGTGAGTATTTGCATGATCCATCACTTTTCCCTGAAGTATCGCAAAAATTTATTCATAGGGATCTGAAAAAAGTTGCTCTTGATCAGCTTATTACAGAGCGGCTTTTCGAGATATATGCAGATGAAAATAATATCTTCATTAATGAAGAAGAACTGGAAACGATTTTCAAGCAGATTTATTCGAATAATGCCCTTTTTCTTACAAACGGATACTTTGACGAAACAAAATTACAACGCTTCAAGATGCAGTACCCCACACGCTACAGGGAGATCATAGACCGAATTCGTGATGATATGCTCGATGATAAGATCAAGGAGATAATTAAGGGGCAGTTCTATCTTAATGACAGAGAATTGTACGATGCCTATGTGCGTGATAATTCAAGAATTCAACTGAAATATCTCATAATTCCTGACAGTCTGATGCCTACAAATTTTCCTTCCAGTCCTGCTTATGTGAAAGAATTTCATAAAGAGCATAAATTTTCCTATCAAGCGCCGGACAGGATTCGCCTTGGTATCATTTATATTCAGGATGATGATTTTTTCCCTTCATCAAAGCCATATTATAAATACGTTCCTGCTTACCGCAAAGATGCTCATGCTCAGGCAAGAATTTACGCAGAACAATTGGCCGATTTGCTTAATTCGGGCTATGATGAAAATAGTCCCATTTTCAGTGCCCATCATGTGTTCGAAACAGGTTATTTGGAAAAAGATGATCACATTGGCAAGCTTGAGCATAGCGATGATATAATTAAAAAAGCATTGCGGTTGCGCACAGGAAGATATCACCCTTCTCCCATCGAACAGGAAAATGGCTGGATAATTTTTAAGACAATTGGGAAAAAGGGTGGTGGCATCGCTGATTTTGAGGATGCTGCTCTTTCAATCTGGAAGGATTATATCTCAGTTGGGCGTGATTATTATTTCGATTGCGAAACTGAAAATTATTATGATAAGAATATAGAGCACGAACTGCTTTTCGAAGTTGATGTGAGTTATATCAGTATCGATGCCGAAGAACTTCAGTTCGATATATATTTTACTGAGGACTCTTTGTGGAATTATTACGAGTATAATCTCGAGGAATTTGTCACAGTGCGGGATACCATGTCCTTTGAAAAAGTGCGTGAAGATATTATCGAAGAGCTGACGAAAAAAGCGAAACGGAGACTCACAGATTCAACTATAACTCACATTAAGGAAAGGGTTTCCGAGCATGATTTTCTGTTGGGTTATCCAGGTGCAGAGATCAAATTATTCCAGAAATATATTGAAAACATGCCATATTATAGAGAGCCCTATCCTCTCGTTCAAGATACCATTTTCAAAACTTCTGTTGATTCTATGTTTTTCGTAAAAAAAGGAACGCATTATGTGATCGGGCTGGTAAATGACAGACGGCTTGTCCTATCGAAAGAAAAAAACTCACTCAAAGATGAGGTACAAAATCTTCTTGAAAATAAATGGGATACAGATTGGCAGGATGGATTTCAGGAATTTTATTCACAAAATAAAAACGCATATTTTGAGCCCAATCTCTATCGCTTTTCATATATCTTTATTCCAATTGATACTTCACGGGTGATTATAGATTCTTCGGATGCGAGAGCTTATTTTTCTGAAAATAAGGATAAATTTATTCAATCCGATCTAGTTAAGCTAAAGACTCTTTTCGTAGCTCAAAGTCCTCTCATCTATAAGAAAGTACAAGACATTCAGGATGCAGTGCTTGATGGTGTAGATTTTGAGATCATCTCGGATATGTATTATGAACCCCATCCATTGGTCGAAAAGGATAATACATTCATTAATATAAACGATCTTAATGAAATGATATATTTATGTGTTGATACTCTTAGTGTAAATGAAATTTCTTCACCGATCTGCACAGACGAGGGCTGTTTCTTCATTAAATTAATTGATAGAGAAAAAACTGATGGGAATATCTTTGAGCTTATGAAATCGCAGGTTTTTTATGAAATGAAACTTCCCCTTGCAGACAGCACAGCGTACAGTACCGTAAAAACAATTTATGATAACATCGCCAGCAATAGGGATATGTTATTCAACACTCATCATGAGGATACCTTTTATACTGACTACCTGAAGCTGGATGATGAATATACGGTGATAGACAGTTTGATCACTTTACCGAAAAGAGAATATGACGAATTGAATTCTTTAAGAATTGGGAATAAATTTCCTAAGATTTTCACGGTTAAGGGTGGATATGCAATCCTCTTTCTTGAAGATAAGGTCTCCGGCAAGAAGATCACCGGATATGATGCATACACAAAAGCCCATGATGAATTTCTTTCCAAATTGCAATTCAACGAAGGAAAAATTTTCACGGAATACCTTACTCTTGAACTTATGAACCGGCAGAAGGGCTATCTTACTTATATTTTCGGAGGACTGCGTGAAACTCCGCTTATCAGTTATGATGATATGATAAACAACCTACCGGGCAGCAATATCATTGTGCGAAGTGCTTTTACAAAGGAACCATACACATACAGTCATCCAATCCGATTTACTGATCATGGCTGGGGATTTTATTATGTTGTGAAAAAGGAAGTTGAAACTCCTCAGAACTTTGAATCTATCAAGCAGAAATACCGTCAGGAATATGTTGAGAATAAGTTCAAGAGTTGGATGGATAGCTATAAAATGCAGAAACTGGTGAGGATTTTTGTGCAGTAGGTTCGGAAAAGCGTAAAACTTGACAGCAAACAGATGGATAAAAAAACAGTGTCTACCGCGATTTATTTTACTAAGGTTGCCGGGATAGCTCAGACGGTAGAGCAGGGGCCTGAAAAGCCCTGTGTCCGTGGTTCAATTCCGCGTCCCGGCACCATTTTTTTTACACACAGATCATGGCAATAATCGGAATAACGATCGGCGACCCGACCGGCATTGGTCCGGAGATTATTAAGAAAGCACTATCGGCATACAAGCTTAAACATAAGGTAGTTATTTACGGAGCGCTTCCAGATTCTGTAGTATTAGATAATATTACAATTATTTCCAATTCTAAAGAGATCAAGAAAGCCGATTCTAATGTGTTTTGGTATCCTGTGCTGAAGGATGAAAAATATATTCCAGGGAACTCATCGAAAGCAAGCGGACTTGCTGCATACTCTGCCATAAAAAAAGCTGGTGAAGATGCCTTGAATGGTTACATTGATGCGATCGTGACAGCTCCGATAAGTAAACACTATATTCAGCTTTCTCATCCTGATTTTATTGGGCACACCGAGTTCTTTGCCAATCAAGCAAAGTGCCCTGAAGTTGTGATGTGTTTCTTCAGCGACAAATTGAATGTTGGCTTACTTACGACACATTGCGCACTATCTGATGTGGCTTCTCATCTTAATATTGAGATGGTAGTGGCAAAAATAAACATCATTAATAATGCATTAATAAAATATTTCCACATAGCAAATCCCAAATTAGCTTTGCTCGGACTCAATCCCCATGCCGGGGAAGAAGGAGCATTTGGTTCGGAAGAATTACAGATATTGATTCCTGCAATGGGAATTCTTCAAGATCAGGATGTTGATATAACCGGACCCTATCCCGCAGATACCTTCTTTGCGTGTGATTATTCCTCTTATAATATGATAATTGCTCCTTATCATGATCAGGGATTGATACCATTTAAAATGCTTGCTTTTGATAAAGGAGTGAATGTCACTCTCGGGCTGCCATACATACGAACTTCTGTTGATCACGGTACTGCATTTGCAATTGCCGGCAAGAATAAGGCATCGGAAAGAAGTCTATTAAGTGCAATAGCACTCGCAGAAAAAATGCTTTCATGATATCAGAATATAGGCATTTTCCTGAATATAAAAAAATAATTGGAATCGATGAAGCAGGAAGGGGACCTGTTGCCGGACCGGTCGTGGTTGCTGCGGTGATATTACCAAGGGAATGTGATATTATTGGTATTAATGATTCAAAAAAACTATCTGCCAAAAAGAGAGATGAGCTTTTCAAACAGATAACTTCTCAGGCGCTTCATTATGAATATAAAGTTGTCGAGCATACAATAATTGATGAAATAAATATTCTTCAGGCGACCTTTATGGGTATGAATAAACTTTTACAACCTTTTTTTTCATCACCATATTTAGCACTCATCGATGGTCCTCACTTACCGAGAAAAGAATATGATGAAAACTGTAAGTTGATCCTAAAATCTGTAGTGTCGGGTGACAGCACATATCAATGTATTGCTGCAGCATCTATCATTGCTAAGGTGGTAAGGGACTCAATTATGGACAACTATCATAAGAAATATCCGGATTATGATTTCATCAATAATAAAGGTTATCTCACCAGGAAGCATAGGATTGCGATCGAGAAATTCGGCATTTGCTCCATTCATAGAAGAAGTTTTGCTCCGATTAGGAAATTATTTAAATAAAATTAATGAACATATATATTGTTAGTTCAATTTATCATAAACGGAAAAAATTGACATTATCTCGATATATTATCTTTTTGCCTTTAAAGAAATGCACGGAGGTGCCATGAAAAATTTCAGACTACTTTTTATTTTTGTTATATTAATGTTACTATCTACTTTTTTACATGCCCAGGGATCCTGGCATCCTGAAAAAACCTATTGGCCAAGAACACTTATTGACAGCAGCCTGACAGCTATCAACGAAGTAAAAGCAAGGGTTACAGTAGAGCCATTCCTTTCAATCTATAATGATATTAAAACGAAGTCAGACATAGATTATACTACATGTACTACGGAACTTCAAAAAGCAGTTGTCGCTCGTTGTGCTGCATTTCGCTTCTTCATCGATGATGTTACAGCTTATGGAGATAAAGCAAAAGATTATCTCATTGTAATGCAACGTGCATCCTATTCAAACATAGAAGAACAATATAAAAATATTCTCTGGGACTCTGAAATGCTGTCATTGGCTTGTATTGCCTATGACTTTTTAAAGGGTAACAGCTATGATTTCGGTGGATATGAAGATGAGGTTCGTGCCAAAATTCAGGATATTGCTGCAGATATGTATTATGATCTTGTTTCGAGTTCTCCATGGTCAGGATTGCATCTTATGTGGCAAGTCGGTTTTGGCGAGCAGATAAACTATGGCGTGAAATTCGCTTCTGCTCTTGGCATGTGTGCGATTGTTTTGAACACGGAAACAACCGGTGATACTGATAAACAGCCGGAAACCTGGATCAATTATTGCATGCAAAAAACCAATCTACAGTTCAATGATTGGCTTGTGAATGAGCAAGGTATGTGGGCTGAAGGTCCGCATTATCTGTCATTTACTGCTTCAAGTTTTCTGCCTTTTGCGATATCTCATAATAATTTTGTGAATGGACAATCCGAGTATTATGGTGCTGAATTCTTACCTCCGCTTACTCAAAATGATAATTTCCAGGCGATTCCAGAGTGGGGAATTAAGATACGCCAACCCAACGGAGCACGTCCCAATTTTGATGACAGTTTCCTTGATCCCTACTTCTTCAATGGCATGCTAGCAGAGCTATATAGTGATGATGTACTGGCGTGGGATTTTGTTGATAGTTCAAACCCATATTTTGTGGGTGCAACTTCTGATAATATTGATGTGGAAATGATATGCACTTACGATGATATAGATTTTCCAGGAACAACACCGCCTGATTTTTCTCCCACTCAATTCATGCCCGATGCAGGGCAGGCAGTATTTCGTAGCGACTGGACTGAAGATGCAACATATATGTGTGTGATCGCTGAAAACGGACAAGCACGTGAAGGTGGACGAACACATGACATCCAGATAATGGCAGTTTTATTTTTTATGCACTCGGAGAACTGCTCGCTATGGATTCCGGCTATATAAGCTGGGATAAAAGAGACAGTGTGCGTTATGCAAAAAATCACAGTTTGATCCTTGTAGATGGGGAAGGTCCACCTGCATCAACTCTTACTACTGCGGAAGGAACAGATGCTACTATTGGTCTATATTTTGATACCGAAGGATTAGATTTTGCAAGTGTATTCACTAATTATCAAGACACAGATTTTTTCAGAATGTTCACTTTTATTAATGATTCATATTTTACGATAACAGATTTTATTGGATCTTCTTCAGCTCATGACTATTCATTTCTCCTTCACGGAAATGGGGGAGGTTCAACTGGCAATGTATTCTCGCCTGGCACAAATGGTTCGGTTTATTCGGTTAATGATGTTGATTTGAATTTTTTTATTAATTCTGCGGATCCAATTACGTTAGATAATTATATTGATTATCATGATAACGGCACCTATGATGAACTAGCCACTCATACAGTTACGAGAGCTAAGATAAATGCTGATAATGCACTTTTTGC
>MVCT01000025.1 GCA_002049945.1 Candidatus Cloacimonas sp. 4484_140 | reverse complement strand
CACATCTCCAACATCTTTGAAGTATTGAGTTGTGGCAAAGTTAATATCCTCTAAAAGTCCTATCATTCCAATAGTAGGTGTGGGATATACTGCACTTTTTACGGTTTCATTATAAAAGCTTACATTGCCGCCTGTGACAGGCGTATTGAAAAATCTGCATGCATCTCCCATACCGCGGATACATTCCGAGAATGTCCAGTAAACTTCCTTTTTATAAGGGTTACCAAAATTAAGACAGTTGGTGATGGCAATAGGTTTCCCACCTGAACACACGATATTTCTTGCAGCTTCTGCGACTGCGCCCTTCGCACCTTCGTACGGATCGAGATAGCAATATTTTCCATTACAATCAGTTGTCATTGCAAGGGCTTTGTTTGTGCCTTTTATTCTTACAACCGCTGCATCGGAACCCGGCTCGATAACTGAGTTTATTCTCACCATGTGATCATACTGAGTATATACATAATTCTTGCTGGCAATGTTTGGAGAAGAGAGCAATTTTTTTAGTATTTCAGTATAATCTTTTGGTTCACTTATACTTTTTTCATCAAAGGAATGCGCTTTCTCAAGATATGATGGATATTGAGTTTCCCTCACATATACAGGCGCTTCTCCGCCAAGAACAAGTGTTTGAGCAGGAATATCTGCAACAACGATTCCGTTCTCTCGTACGCACAAATTTCCGCCATCAGTTACCTCTCCGATTTTCACGACATGCAGATCCCATTTTTCATAGATTTCCTTAACTTTTTCGAAGTTTTTGGATTCAATTACCAGCAGCATTCTTTCCTGTGATTCCGAGAGCATGACCTCGTATGGAGTCATACCTTTTTCTCTTTTAGGAACGAGTGAAACATCAATATCAACACCGGTTCCTGCTTTTGCTGCCATCTCTGCAGATGAACATGTCAGACCTGCCGCTCCCATATCCTGAATACCCACAACGAGATTTTGTTTTATTACATCGAGGGTAGCTTCGAGGAGCAATTTTTCCATGAAAGGGTCCCCTACCTGCACAGAAGTCCTTTTTTCAGCAGATTCCTCAGTAAGTTCTACAGATGCAAAGGTTGCGCCGTGAATGCCGTCCTTGCCTGTCGAAGAGCCGACATACAAAACAAAATTGCCTTTCCCATACGCAGCAGCAGTAGCAATATTTTCATGCTTAATAATACCAACGGTCATTGCATTCACAAGCGGATTTCCTTCATAGCTGTCATCAAAATAGATTTCTCCTGCTACTGTGGGAATGCCCATGCAATTTCCGTAATCTGCGATACCCTTTACTACACCCTTGAGAAGGTGTTTTACTCTCGGATTGTCCAAAGAACCGAAGCGGAGAGAATTTAATGAAGCGATCGGTCGAGCACCCATAGTGAATACATCTCTAAGAATACCCCCGACACCTGTTGCTGCGCCTTGATATGGCTCCAAAGCTGAAGGATGATTATGGCTCTCGATCTTAAAAGCAACTGCGAGTCCATCTCCAATATCGACCACACCTGCATTTTCCTCACCTGCATCTTTGAGGAGGCATTCGCCGGAACGAGGAAGGGTTTTAATTTGTAGTATCGAGTTCTTATAACTGGCATGTTCAGACCACATTACAGAAAATATTCCCAACTCGGTGATTGTTGGGTCTTTTCCTAATATTGATAGAATGCGCTTGTATTCTTCTTTTGAAAGACCATGTTCTTCAATGAGTTCTTCTGTGATTTCCGGGTTCATTTATCCTCGATAGCTTTATTTATCTTATAGTCGCTATATTCACTAAAAATTTACTCACCTTTTACTCGTCAAGAAAACTGATGAGAATAGAAATATTGCATACAATTTGACAAGTATATAATGATTCTTGCTAATTCAACTCAAAGGAAAATATATGATGGCAACGAAATATAATTGGAAGCAGTTTATGGGTGAATTTCCTTCTCCCATGTGGAATTATATAACTACTAAAATTATGTTTAGGAACTCTTATATAGAATGTGTTAACAATGAATTAATAAAGAAAATTCTTAAAGTTGACTATCTCCGTGGCAAGCCAAGGAGTATTTTGCCAACTTTATTTCAGCAAGCTGAAAAACGAATTTTCTATTATTTACCCCTCTGCCTTCGGCATCTCCCCTAAAAAATAGGGGAGAAAATTTAGAAATCCCGACGCAAGCATCGAGGAATTCTTTTGATTAAAAATGAAAAATACTTAATCCTGCGAATTGCATTTGGAATAGCACCTTCATCTCAACGCTCTCTGCGCTTCTTTGCGGTCTTTGCGTGATACTCTTATCTTTATACCAAACATTGTCATCCTTGAGGGAGTGAAACGACCGAAGGATCTTACCCTCCGATAATTTTACGTTCTTGTGAGACCCTTCGACTCTCCATGTCTTACAACATGTCGGCTTCGTTTGCTTTCGTGATTTCGTGGTTAAAATTCTTAGCGATCCTTGCGTGAAATTCATATAAATGAAGTTTGTTTTAAATAAAATAAAATTTACTAGGCTTCCATTTCCTTGACAACTAAATTCACCCATTCTGATTTCTTCGTAACCTAAATCTTAGCAGGTCAATATGATAAAAGTATTTAAAACCACGAACGGAAAGTTTATCGAGAAAGAGCAATATGATCTTCTCGAAGAAAATATCTGGATATATCTTGTATCTCCCACTCAGGAAGAGATCGAGCTTATCACAACAACCTTTGATATTCCAAAGGATTTTATCGAAGATCCTCTTGATGAAAATGAGAGTCCGCGTATGGAGTTGGAAGATGGCAAGAGACTCATCATTACCCAGACTCCCTACTTCCAGGATGATGAAGAAGCTGCGATCCAATTCATTACACTTCCTTTGGGTATTATTCTTACGGAGAAATGCATCATTACAGTGTCTTCAAAAGATGATGATGTTCTTCAGAACTTCATAAAAGGGCGAGTGAAAAATTTCTCGACTGCGAAGAGGAATAGATTGATACTACAAATCCTATCCCGAACTGCTACGGTCTATCTCAATTACTTAAAACGAATAAACAGAATCAGCAATGCTATTGAAACTCAACTTGAAGATTCGATGAATAACGAACGGCTTATGGATCTGCTGGACTTGCAGAAAAGTTTGGTTTATTTTGCTACCTCGCTGCGGTCAAATGAAGCTGTAATGGAGAAGTTGACCCGCGTGGGTATGTTCACAAAATTTGAAGAAGACGAAGATCTGCTTGAAGACATGATCATTGATAACAAACAAGCAATTGAAATGACATTGATCCATACGAACATTCTTAGAAGTACTATGGAAGCTTTTTCTTCAATGATTTCCAACAATCTGAATAAAGTCATGAAATTTCTTACTTCGGTTACGATCATACTCATGCTCCCCACCCTGGTTTCGAGTATTTACGGTATGAACGTTGCACTTCCCCTTGCTCGATCTCCACATGCATTTGCGATCTTAATGGTAGCATCAGTGTTGCTGGCATTGGTCGGTGTAATAATATTTATAAAACGGAAATGGTTTTAATCAAGAAAAGGAAACTAATGAAAAAATATCTAATTTTCTGCGTAATAGCGGTTTTTCTATTGAGCACATTCCCAAAATACAAACTTGCTGCTGAAGATGGTCTCAATGAAAAAGAGTATCTTATGGCTGCGCTCTGGCAGCAGACATCATCGGAATACAGGGCGCTTTGTTATCAGGCATTTAATGTAGCAAGAGACAGAATTCATATGGATATTATTAAGGAATGGCCTAAGCCAAGAGCTGTCATAATTGATCTTGATGAAACTGTGATTTTTAATGCAAAATACAATGCTACAGGAGTTATCAGAGAACAGGAATATCCTAAAGAATTCTATGAATGGATCGCTTCAGGAGATGCAACACCTATACCGGGAGCAGTTGAGTTCTTAGAATTTATTGATGAAGAAGGATACACTATCTTCTATGTAACAAACAGACGGGATGAATGTACTGATATTACCCTTCAGCAAATACTTGATCTTGAACTTCCTCAAGCTAATAGAGAGCATTTACTAATGAGAGGAACGGATCATACAAAGCAAGGAAGACGGGATAAAGTAAATGAGGATTATGCTGTAATTCTCTATATAGGTGATAACTGTGTTGATTTTCTGGGCGATTATTATAGTGGATCAATTGAAGAGAGAAAAAATCTTACAGATTCTGTTCAAGCAGAATGGGGACGCAAATTCATCATACTACCCAATCCAATGCATGGTTCGTGGAAAAAAGCACTTTATCATGGAGTAGTTGAGAGGTTGTCAGGTGAGGAGAGTTTGAAACATAAAGCTTCGCTCTTAGAAGTTATTGAATAAAAAAGAACCTCTCATAACGAAAGGTTCATAAGATATTTTATTTTAAGATTCTATACTATTTTTTCTTGAGGATTTACACCTTCTTCGAAATTAATCTTCTTCTTACTTTCATTTTCAGTATCAACTTCGTGTATGGTAACTCTATCAGAGATATCTTCAGATATAGTGACAAAAGCAATGGTATCTCCGCGGATGTTTTTCACAACATCAGTAATAAGTCGTACTGCGAACAATGAACCATCCTTACGCAGGTTGATGCTCTCACGCACTTTACCCTTCCATTTTGTGATTTCGCTCTTTGTGGTATATTTATGAAGATCAGGTGGTGAAAAAATACGAACATCTTTTCCAATGAGTTCATTTACTTCATAACCGTGCATGTGAGCATCTGCGGGATTTGTGTATATAATGCGCCTGTCGGTATCAGTAAGAGTAACACCCAAACGCATAGTTTCAAATGCTTTCTTGGCATGCTCTGCGCTCATTCGTTCAGTAAGATCTTCTGAGATCGTCACGAAACCAACTGTTTCACCTTCATTGTTCTTTACCACATCAGAGATAAGGCGGACTGGAAAAGATGAACCGTCCTTACGTACATTGACGCTTTCTCTGGTCATACCCTTCCATTTATCTATCTCATCAATAGGAGAAATGTATTCTTTTGGAGAGAAGATGCGCACGTCTTTTCCAATAAGTTCATTCACATCATATCCGTGCATTTTTGCGTCAGCAGGATTAGAGTACACAATATTTCTTTCCTGATCAGTAATCGTCACACCAAGCCGCATAGTCTCTATCGCTTTTTTCAATCGGATCAGACCATCTTCAGATTGTTTCTGTTCGATAATTCGACAGAGTTGTTTTGTTACTGAGTTAAGCAATTCTCGTTCATCTTTTGTAAATGGTCCCTCAAAAATATCAGGTTTTTTTTCAAGGTACCCAACCTCGATAGTTCCAACGGATTCTCCATATACTTTCATATCACTTTTCAGAAAAGAAGCTGGTTTATGATAATTTTCAGTTTGAAATTCCTTTTCTCTCCACGTAACTTTTGCGCATGTGATCTCAGGGAACTGCCATGCTTTGGGTATCTGTTCAATAGTTCCTTTAATAATTTCTTCTATAGTTATATTGGGCTTTTCTACAAGACTCGTTATGTTGTAAAGGCATTTAACTTCACTGACTCTCTGGTTGAGATTTCGAGCGATCTGGAGTAAATTCCCGCGAGTCTGTTGATATTTACTCTCCATGATCTCGAGTTCTTTGATACGTTTATTCTTCTTTTCGAGCTCTTCCAAGAGTTTTTTCTTTGAAATACCACCGATCATGTTATCTCCTTATTGTGAATAACAATATTTATATTTATGATTTTTTTCTGTCAATAATGTAAAAAAAAATTAAACACTGCATGGAACATCAATAAATTTCACATTTAGACTGAATGTCTCTGATATAAGCTTGCCAAGATTTTGTATTCCAAGCTTCTCTGTGTTATAATGTCCGGCATTAATAAAGTTCATACCGATCTCTTCAATTTCGCGTACTATATTTTCTTTAATATCTCCTGATATAAATGTATCAGCACCTTTTTCAAAAGCGGAAGAATATTCAATTGAACTTCCTCCCGATATGATACCTATTGTTTTCACAAATTCATGACCTGTTGCAAGGATATACGAGTTTGTATTAAGCATTTTATCAACAAAAGCTACAAATTCAGTAAATTTCATCTCTTTCTTCAAATCCCCGATATACCCTATCTCGCCGTAAAAGGGAGAATTCAAACGCTCAATATTATGAAGTTCTAATAAACGCGCAAGACTTATATTATTGCCTATTTCGGGATTGGCATCAAGAGGAAGATGGTAACCGCAAAGATTAATGTCGTGTTCCAGCAATATTTTTATCCTATCCTTAAAAATTCCGATTATGCGTGGAGGATCGCCTAATTGATTCTTAAATAAACCATGATGAACAATTATCATATCAGCATTTTCATCAATTGCTTTATTAATGAATTGTTTGGAAAGACTTACGCCAGTTATAATCTTGGAAATATTCTCTCTGCCTTCGATCTGAAGTCCATTGTGACAATAATCTTTGAAGGTATCGGCTTTCAAATACTCGTTACAGAATTCTACTATTTCATTTCTTTTTACCATTAATTACCTCTATGAACTTTTGATCATTGCATAAGCATTGTGGTTATGTATGGATTCAATGCTCTCTGCTTCGATTGAAAATTTTGCTATTCGCTCATCGTTTTTCAAAACAATCGCTATATCACGCGCAATGTCTTCTACAAACTTCGGATTATCATAACTTTTCTCTGTTACATATTTCTCATCGGGTCTTTTTAGAAGTGAATACACCTCGCTGCTTGCAGCATTTTCGATGATCTCGATTAATTCTTCCAGCCACACAAAATCTCTATATACAATCCCAACTGTTATATATGCCCGCTGATTATGAGCACCGAATTCGCTTATCTCTTTTGAGCATGGACACAATGAGAGTACCGGCACTTTTGCAAACATTTCCAGAACGAACTCATCCCTTAAGCTGGTCTTGAAACCACATTGATAAGAAGAGAGGGATTCCTCTTTTGTTACAGGGGCTGCTTTTTTGATAAAATACGGAAATTCCATTTCAAGATAAGCAACATCGGCATCGAGTTTTTTTTTCATCTCAGCAAGAAGTTCTTCAAGATTATCAATTATTATATCTCTATGGTAATGATGAAGTATCTCGACAAATCTGCTCATGTGTGTACCTCGAAAATCATGAGGAAGCTCGACGTACATATTGATATCTGCTACAGAATTCTGCGTTCCGTTTGTCCTATCTTGTAGAACGATTGGATATTGAAGTCCTTTGACACCGACTTTGTTGATCGGAATTTTTCTTGTGTCTTTTTGATTCTGAATATCATTAAGTTTCATTGCAAATCCTTACCGAACTGCGCAGTGGAATCTATAAGAGTGAATTTATATTTGTCAAAATTATTCGAAAAAACACAGCAGAGTTCCCCCTTATTTTCAAAAACAATAAGTACTTCGATATCATCTTTGAGATTTACAAATTTGATCGCATTTTCAGGTCCCATAACAAAAAGTGCAGTACATAACGCATCTGCAATTGTAGTATTTGGAGCAATAACGGTCACACTCACTGAATTATAAGAGGGAAATCCGGTTTTAGGATCAATAATATGATGAATCCGTTTTTCATCTTTAATAAAACACTGTTCATAATCACCTGATGTGACCACTGCCATGTCTTTTACCTCGACCGATCCAAACAAAGCTGAGGGATTTCGGGGATGCTGAATGCCGATTTTCCAGACATCTGTCTCGGGATTTTGCATAACAAAAAGATCACCACCTGCATTTATTGCTGAATTGGTTATGCCTTTCTCTTTTAAATAAGCAACAGCTTTGTCAACAATGAAGCCCTTTGCAATACCGCCAAGATCTATGATAATGTTCGGATTATCTTTGAAGAATTCGCTTTCATTGCAATAAATTTTCTTATAACCAACAAAAACAAGTGCAGAATCTATCTCAGATTGAGCAGGCATGACCTTATCAATAAAATCGTACATCTGAATGATCTTCCCCACTGTAATATCAAAAGCACCGTTTGTCTCCTTGCTGATCTGTTTTGAAATTGTCAGTATGTCCTGCATATCTTCAGAAATGAGCGTCGAATTCTCACTATTATTTATTTTGTTAGTTTCACTTTCGGGATAAGTTAATGAGAACTGCTTTTCGTAGCTTTGAATAAGTGAAAACACAGAATCAATAATTTCTCTATTTTGTTTATTTTTTTCCTGAATATCAATGGTAACAAAGGTGCCAAGTGCAAGCCGAGTTTCCTTGAGAGGTTTGCTCTTTTCATGTGATATTCTCACATATATAACTACGAGAAGTATGATGAGAAAACTTATTTGAATGATTCTTTTTTTCATATTTAAAGAGAAAAAGCACAAAGCCATGAAATCAAATCATCATCTTTGTGCTTTGATATACTTTTGATTTTTATTTAATTAAACTTTCTTATTTGAGGATAAATTCAACTTCTAACAATATTATATGGCTCTCAGTCATTTGATTTATGAACAAGGAACACCGATTTGAGATTGCGGATTGCAGATTGCGGATTTTGCCATATTCTAAAATCATAGATCGTTAATCATCATTCGATATTCTCTTTAATATTTTGATTGAAGAATGTCGAACACCGATTGCAGATTGCGGATTGCAGATTGCGGATTGCAGATTGCAGATTGCGGATTGCGGATTGCAGATCGCGGATTTTGCCATATTCTAAAATCATAGATCGTTAACCCTGTGAAATAGCAAAGCTAAATCTCCGATTTATTTAACAGGGTTAATCCTTGTTCGATATTCACCCCGTGAAATAGCAAAGCTAAATCTTCGATTTATTTCACAGGGTGAAATTTATACTTCTTTACAATAACAAAACTTAACTTATTTAATTAATCCTAACCAATCACCAAGAAGGAATTGTATTCGTCCAATGAGCAGTGAGATTCGCGCCATCACAGTGTATCCGAATGATGCACCGAATCCAACCATCATGAACCATATACCAACGGAGGTGAACTTTCCGTAAACTCCTTTATGAGCTTTGGAAAAGAAGAAATACAAAAGGATGCTTATCGTAAGAAGAAATACAAAAGGATGCTTATCGTTCCAATAAATATCAATATGATGTTGATGTTATTGAGAGGAAGCATCATAGATCTCATTTGTACCAGCACAGTTGCGTGCATGGACATAGGAACACCCATACCTACCATACCCATGATAAACGCAATAGGATAACGGCTGACCCAGCTAAATTTTGAAGAAAATCTGAACCAGTATAAGAAACCGATAATGAAGGGTATTATAAGGATGTATTCCTTTTTGAGGAACAAAGGTTCGTATGCGTACGGGAGAAA
>MVCT01000024.1 GCA_002049945.1 Candidatus Cloacimonas sp. 4484_140 | reverse complement strand
TCAGCATAAGAATTGTCCATATAATAAGAACGATTCTGAATCCCATTTTCATATTTTGAGAAAAATAAGTTGATTACTAATGTGTCAAGTTTTGAAATAAAATGTGTTTTGAAAGACTATTGTGTATAGATATTGGTCAGATATAAATATATACTGAAGGGAAATCGTTTGTATTTTGCTTTTAACAACAAATGCGGTGCTTCTTTGCTGACCCAGTAATAGGTCGCTCCATTTTTTTTGAAAATATTATTAGTCAGAATGTCGGTTCTAGAATCAATCTTGGAATCGTACTTAATCTCAGATTTGATCTTGTACTCAAAGCATTCATATTTTTTTTTCTCAAAGCTGAGAGTCACTGTTTTTGACTTTTCCGCATTTAACTGCCATATACGATAATTGCCATAACAGATATAGTATTTTTGCTCCGGCAAATCAGAAAGCAGCGAAAAGGTCATGCTTACAATGTCATGAATTGGGTTATCACACCGAAGTGTATCGACTTCACTACTTAAAATATTTCGAACAACAATACTACCCTCTTTTTGATTGAAGAGAACAACTTTTTTTTCTTTCACATTTTGCTGGTAAATCGTTTTCCAAAAATAGTAAGGTAAAAAAGCAGTATTGCAAGAACTCACATAGGTATTCTCTATAGAAAAAAGTGCTGATACAAGTCCTTTTGAGGTGCTTTCAAGGGTTATGGTCTGTAATGAATCTGTGCTATTTAATGAGATCTTTACGAGTGCAACGGGAAGTCCTGCATAATGAACACTGTAATCATAGATCGTTTCTTCTGCAAAGCACATCAGGGGTAGGATCAGAGCAAATAAAATCAGCGAGAATTTATTATTCATGATATTGTTATAGTATATTCAGTCGTACGTTCGTGATTCGCTGTCCATCAATGGATTCGATAGTAAACTTGTATTTATCCTTAAAAATGACGGTTTCACCTTTTTGAGGTATCTTATCAAAAAGCTGATACAGGAAACCTGAAAAACTATCAAACTGATCATCGACTTCCAGATCGAACTTCTTACAAACATCGTCAATATCGATCGAGCAATCAATAATATATTCGTTCTTTGTAATGGGCTTGATCTCTATCTTCTCAACATCTGTTTCATCGAGAATTTCACCAACGATCTCTTCCAATACATCCTCCAGTGTAACTAAACCGGTTGTGCCGCCATACTCATCCACAACAACCGCCATGTGGACCTTATTCTTTCTGAAATAGCTTAGAATAAAACTCAGTTTCATATTTTCCGGAATAAAGTAGCATGTTCGCATAAGATCTTTTATACGCTTCTGAGAGTTGAGGTTCAGTATGATATCCTTACTGTACACCATTCCGAGGATGTTATCTATTGTTCCACGATATATCGGAATGCGGGAAAAACCGCTTTCTTTGATCACGTGAATTAGATTTTCAATGCCATCTTCTATTTCAACTGCGGTAATATCAATTCTTGGAGTGAGTATCTCTTTCACCTTTGTGTCTGAAAACTCGAAGGCGCTGTTCAGCATCTCCCGTTCTTCTTCATGAATATCAACCAAGTCCGGAGCGTCTTCATAGACAATGCTTTTTATATCATCAGAAGTGATTTTAATATTGGAATCCAGCAAACCATGATCTGTTCCTCTTGTAAAAATACTGGAGAAAAGTTCTAAAATCTTTATTATCGGAAATAGAATGATCTTAAAAAATCCGACAGGTAGGGCAACCATAGTCGAATACTTTTCTGCATACTGAAGAGCAAAGACTTTGGGAATGACTTCACCAAAAATGAGTATGATCATTGTGGCAAGAATAATTTCTATTGTTAGTGCAAGAGCTGCAGAAAAGCCCGGTATGGAGTGTGAGATATTAAGCGCTATCATTGCAGCAACAGAAGCAAAGGTAACGTTCACAATTGTATTGCCGAGAAGTATTGTGATCAAAAGTTGCTGAGGGTGTTTGAGCAGTTGGGGAACATATCTGCACGACCATTTTTTTGAATTCTCAAGCTTCTTAAGATACATTCTGGAAAGTGAGAATAGTGCTGTTTCCGAGGATGAGAAGAATCCTGAAAGTGCGAGAAAAACAACCATTAATATGATCTTAAAAGCCATTGTTATTTCTCCACTTCTGAAAATGCAAGATACTGCTCTGTCAATGCTTCCATTCTTACTTGCTGCTCGGAATCGTCATGCTCATATCCAATTAGATGTAGAATTCCATGTACAACAAGCCGTTCAAGTTCATCCTGAAATATTACTCCAAAACTATCTGCTTGTTCCTTAGCTTTTTCTGCTGAGATGTACACATCACCAAGAATTGGTAATTCGCTTGGCAAATATTCAGTATGCACATTAAAAGAAAGCACATCTGTTGGACGGTCACGGTCGAGGAACTTCTTATTGAGCTCATGAATTGTAGTGTTATCAGTAAAGACAATATTTATAATTGTTTCAGTGGGTAATCCTTCACTCTGAAAAATATGCGTTATGAGTTTTTGTATGCGCCGTTGGTCTATCTCGGCGTCAGTTTCATTGATAAGTTGTTGATTACTTTTTTCCATTTATTCCGGATATGCAATACGTTTTTGATAGATGCCAAGTAAAATGGGCATCATACTTTCCTGTAAAGTTTTTAATTCTTTCAGAGAAATTCCACTCTCCGAAAGCTGGTCTGTATCGATCAAACGTTTTATAGTTTTCTTCACTACATTTTCTATTTCTTCAACGGTCGGTTCTTCCAGAGATTTGGTTGTGGACTCTACGATATCAGCGATCAAAACGATAGCAGCTTCTTTGCTTTGAGGTTTGGGTCCGTCATAATAGAAGTTCTTCTCATCGATCTCTTCTTCCTGTTCAAGCGCCTGATTCAGAAAAAATCTGATCTGTGAAGTACCATGATGTTGTTGTATAATATCTATTATTGCTTTGGGGATGTGGTGCTCTCGTGCAAGCTTAACCCCGTCCTCAACATGACGTTTTACTATCTGCGCACTCTGAGTTGCAGTTAATTGATTGTGCATACTCTCTTTTTCAGTAGTATTTTCAACGAAGTATTCGGGATTTTTGGTCTTTCCGATATCGTGATAATAACTTCCTACACGCGATAAAATCGGATTTGCTCCTATCGCTTTAGCAGCAGCTTCAGCCAGATTTCCTACAATTATGCAATGATGATATGTTCCGGACGCAACCTCTGTGAGTGATTTCAATAACGGATTGCTGAAATCTGCCAGCTCGAGCAAGTGGATATTTGTAATCACCGGTAAACGCTGCTCTATCGGAGCAAGAAGTGTCATACTGCCAACGAGAGAAATTAATACTCCAAGAACACCCCACTTAATATCATTCAGAATTGTAAGTATTTTAGTATGTTGTATTGCACCAAAAATAAAGACAAGTGCAATGAAAAAGATCAGCATATAGAACGCAGCATTATAGAAATCTCTACGGCTTCTAGGATTCTCAAGAGGAAGCACAGCACTCATGCCAGACAGACAAATGGTCATAGCTGGAATGATCTTCCAATCCAGCAAGCCAGTTATCAGAAAGTAGTTAACAAAACCAAAAATCATTGCTGCGCGGACATCGATTAGAAATGCAAGAAGAATGATGGGCAAACCAAGGGGAAGAATATAAGCTGACCATGTAGTGAGATTTGTCACAAGAATGAGTAAAAGTGCAATACATGCTGTGAAAAATAGAAAGGTTCTGAAGAAAGAAAAAGTCATAAGGAGTTCAGGATACATGAAATATGACAATATGATGAATAGAGAAAGCACAATGAAGATATAGATAAATTCTGCAATGTGCGAGAGAACCCGTTTTCCTGCCTGCTCAGTAACGATCCTTTTTTGCTCAGCCTGATCAAGAGCATTCAGTTTTCGTAGCATATCCCCAGTTATTTTCTGATGATCCTGCACGATCAGTTCATTTTTCAGGACTTCACCGAGAATCTGAGGAACACTTTCACTGGCTCTTTTCTTCGCCAAATCAGTTGCGTCTCTATCGTACAACACATTGGGCAGCAGTATTGTATTGAGGATTTTCTCAATGATACTTTTCCACTCGTCAGAGCTGAACCTTGGAGTGCGTTGATCAAGAATATAATTGATCGCTGTTTCTTTCACGAAAAGCTCTTTAACAGATATTTCTTTTTCAGTATTACCCTCGATTAGAGTGATTTTTTCATTATTAGGTTCGCTTTTGAGGATTCCAACACCAAGAACATTTTTTACCTGCACAAGTATAAATTCAAAGAGTTGTTCTCGAACATCTTTGTTTGCAAGAAAATTCAAATCATGTTCATTGAGGTTGTATCCGTTTCTAGCTAAAGTTAATGATCTTTCAGAATTGAGAGAATCCTGTAAAAATGTCTTATCCAACAAACTATAGAAATCATTGATATGAGACTGAACGTCAAAAGTAATATCATCCGAAAATTGGTATTTTGATAAAACACGTTCTTCTGCTTTTGCCTGTCTATCTTTGAGGACTTCAGAATCCTCGTAAATATAAAAATTAAAGGGAGCTACGATAGTCTGATTGGAAATCTGCCCGATATTGAAAGTGGATTTCCTAACAATAACTTTTTCTCTTGTAAAGAAGAAATTCACAAGAAAGATTAGTATTGTAGTGATACCGACTGCAATAAATGCCTGCGATATTCTTTTTGTTGGAAGATATGTTTTCATAGTCTGATTCTTAATAAAACAAAAGCCCCTTATTCCGAATAAAGAGATAAGGGGCTTCTAAGAATGTATATTAGTTTCGGGGTATTCTAAGAATCTGGTTTGGATAAATCAAATCAGGATCTTTGATCTGGTCTGTATTCGCCCTGTAAATCTTGGGCCACTGGAAGGGATCATTGTAGATCTCGGGATAGCTTGAAATTGTCCAGAGGCATTCACCCCTATAAACTTTCCAGCTTGTGGGAAGTCCGCGAGGTATTTTGAAAACCTGATTGGTATAGATCAAGTCGGGATCTTTGATCTGATCTCTGTTGGCGCGATATATGATCCCCCATTTTGCAGGATCATTATAAATGTGCTCATAGCCGGAAATCTTCACTAAATAATCACCTTTGACCACAGTATATTCATCCTCATAGTACTCACCATAAGGATACATATTTTCCTGAAGCATCTCAATTCTGCTATCTATCTCTGCAAAAACCTGCTGGAACTGAGGGACTTTTGCTACATCCTCATCCTTCAGACTTTCATACTGAGCAATGAAATTCTTGATTTCCTGATTGCTTTTATACAGTTCGGAATTAGGGAGTTGATCATAGTAATCAAGCTTGTTCTTGATCTCATTCAATTGACGTTCAAAATCAACAAGTTCACTATGTGAAACCGTTCCAATAGAATTCATGATCCTAGTGTAGATCACATCATATTCCGAATCAAGAAGAGCAATTTCTTCACTCAAAGCTACGATTTTCAATTCATTCTCAGTAACTTGCGAACTGGCATTTGCATGACGAACCTGCAGCATCATTAGCTCATTCTCCAGAGCTTCCCAGTACTTGAGGGTTTCTTCTTTGGAGAGGTCTTTGTATTCCTCTTCTGTTAGATAGCGAACTTCCGCTTGTAGAAAAGTAGATAGGATCATCAATAAAACGAATAGTACGATATACTTTTTCATGTTACTCCTCCCCTAAAAAACCGTCGTCTTTTAGCTGTTGTTCGTAATCCTGAAGATTCTGAAGTTCAACTTTTTTCTGTTGTAATTCCAACTCGAGTGCTTCAATCTCTGCGTTTTGTGCACTAACTTGCGCTTCGAATTGTTCCACTTTCGCACGAAGGTCTCCCAGCTCTGCTTGGGAAATAGGCGGAGGTGGTTTATGACAACATGCTGAAAGCACAAAAAATGCGATCAATAAAAAAGTTATGATCTTAATTATATTCTTTCCCATACGTTCTCCTTTCAGAGTTATGTTTAGATGTTTCTTATTTTTAATGTAAGTGTGTGTCAAGTTTTTCTTAAATTGTTTCAAAATTATACATTATTTATATTTGGAATTCCAGTTCGAAAAAGAGATATTTTACAGCTTTATTATTAGTATTAATCATTGTAAATTGACCTTCACTTCTAAGATGATTGTTCAAATTAAAAGCTAATTTCCCGCTTAATCTTACTGCTCTCTTACAACGATGCGTATAGAATCAGTTTTCAATAAATTTAAATTAATATCGAAAATGCGCATTTTCGTGTAAATTTTATACCCAAAAGGAACTCCATACCGAGTTGAATCTAAACTGTAATATGCTGCTCCTGTTTTCAGAAAAATATTGCCTTGCCCCGTTCTTCCGAATTTTGAACAAGGTTGCATGTCGCCCAAACAAAAAGTTCTTATATTGATTTTTTTATGATAATAAAAATTGTTTTTCCCGGTATGAATCAGCCAAAAATCTTCAGGACAATGTACATCACCATCGGTTTTTACAAGCCATAGTTTTGTTGTATCATTATGAGAGTAATATGCTAAAATTTTGGGATTTGAAATTTCAACGGAATGATTAATCTCAAAATCAAATATTTTTAAAAAATCAGATTCATCAATAGTTGCAAATTCAGAATTATTTATTGCTTCTTCAAAATCATCAATAGATATTAGCTTGCTTACAGATTTATTTCCGGTATATTTTGTAAAATGAATGTCAACAGGTTCTTTTCTATTATCCTGAATTTCATCCGACAGTGCAGGATTATTGGCATCTTTTGTACTGTCTTTTATTTCAGAAATATTATCTCTATCTATTATTTCCGAATTATTATTACAGCTGGAACTGCAAGAAAATTGTATAGCGGATATTGAATATAAAATGATCAATAATTTGATTAAATACATTCTCGAGTATTTGATTTTCTTTTTCATTATAATCAATTTTAATGAAATTGTATTTGTGCTACTTTTTACTTATGAAAAACTGTCAAAACCCTATTATCCAGAGGTACAGTAAAATCTGCTTTAATAAAATCAACGCATAACAGAGCTATAAGTAAGAGTAATATTTTTTTATATTTTGATCGTTTCTTTGTTATGTTTAATCCTAATAATGTAATATACTCCAATTAATGCAGGAACAACTGAATTGAAGAAGAATATCAAGAATGTAGCAGTAACCGCAAGTTCGGGACTGATTCCATACTTCGAGAAAACCTCAATTGCAAAGGTTTCACGAAGCCCAAATCCATTAAATGAAAGGGGAATAATATGAGAGATATGAATGAGTGGGACGGATATCATAATTTTGAAAAAACTAATATCAACGAAGTTTCTCAAAAGAATAAAATATTGATAAAATGTGATAAGCACAAAAATGATCTGTGCAAGCATTATCCCGGGAGTTCTCTTTAAATAGTTTAATAAGTATGAATGAATATTTTCATTTTTGGTAAAAAAAGAACAAACATAAATTATAAAAGGAAGAAAGATCACTGCGATAAAAACTGTCACCTTTATGAGCATATTAATATTGCTAAAATAGAAAATAGCTGCAAATGCTGCAAAAAAGAGATTTTTCCACGTGAGGAACATTCGCTCCACCCCTATTGAAGCTAATGTAGCTTTCTTTTTGTTATTAACAAAATATATTTTGCCGACGACACCAATACCGCCAGGACCAACAAATCGTAGAGCCAGTCCTACAAAATATGATTTTAGTACCTCATATTTCTCAGGTGTGTAATCTGAATTTAGTTTGAGATATTTTCCCCAATTATATGCCTGGATGAGGAGTTTAATAATTGTAGTTATTATAATTAATAGAATTATCCATAATTTTATGGTTAGGAAATCAGTAATTAATTGGTCAAATTGAATTTTTTTGAAAATGAAGTAGAGTATTAGGGCAGTTATTATTATTTTGAAAATAATAATTATGATTTTTGATGAGTTTGATAATTTCATTTAATTTGGATTGTCATCCACATTACATTGTCGTCCTTGAGGGGCGATACATCGGGACAATTTATTGGGGTGACTAAGGATCTCCCAAAAGGTTAGATTAACATCTTGTGAGACTCTTCGGGCTCGCCTACGTTTCGCTATGGCGCAGCAGGCAAGCCCAGAGTGACAATAAGGTATTATTTCCACGTCCACTTGCTGAACATTCCAAGCAGAGAATAGTAAATCAAATAATAAGGATAAATTAGAATATATAACAGATCAAAGACATGAAAGGGCTCTCTATGCTTGATCAATCCGCAAATCCAGAAGGTTAAAAATGAAACATAGTATATCGACAAACCAAGCAAATCTTTATTAAAAATTACATGGAATGGTAGATAAAGAAAAAATAAGAGAATAAACAATGATACTACTTTATAAAGCGGAGACGACAAAGAAAACTGTCCGTATCTGCGTTTTTGTTGGTTCACATGATCGTTCACTTGAGGATGAGTATAAACTTTGCAATCAGAATTGTATATGATTTTAAACTGGGTACCTTTAATGAGATTAAGTAATAGCTTATCCTCTCCGCATGTGAAGTTCTTTATCTTCTCGAATCCCTCAACCCGCTCGTAAGCTTTCTTGTTTATATAGAGATTCCTTCCATTGTTGCTGAATGGAACTCCAAGATTTATCGTTGCGCAATAGAAATCCGCAGTAATGATCTGTGAAAATCTACGAAAGGAAGAAACTCCTTTTTCAGGAGAATATCCTACAACCATTCCAATATCTTCTAAAACGAATTTATTAAAAGAGTCAATCCAGTTTGAAGGTACTATGCAATCAGCATCAGTAAAAAGAAGATTTTCAAATTGTGCTTTTTCAATTCCCTTCTTAAGCGCATACTTCTTGCCTTTATATTCTTCACTTTTGTTGGCAATATGTACTGCTTCATAATTGGATCTGTTTTCACAGAATTTCTGAATTATTTGAGCAGTGTTATCACTTGATTCATCATCAATAAGAATCACTTCGAATAATTCTTCCGGGTAATCGATATTTTCTAATGAGTGTAGAAGAGTTGGAAGAGCGTGCTTTTGGGTTGGGGTTTTGGGTATTTGGTACTGGGTATTAGTTTTGGGTTTTAGGTTTTGGGTATTAGGTTTTGGGTTTTAGGTTTTTGGATCGAAATGATGAATGAACGAAAAGGAGAAGAGGCGACAAAGCGAGGAGGTGAAAGGACTAGAATGCGAGAAGGCGAAAGGGTGGAAAAGCAAAAAGGTAGTTATTGTAATATCCATTTTGAGGGATTTCTTATCATATTGACAATCATAGCTATAATGTGATCATATTTGTCAAAAAGCATATCATATATATCATTATCAATATATTTGCATCTTAAAGAAAAGTCTAACCAAACCTGTGTTTCCGCTGCTTCTCCTTCAGAGTCAGATAATTTTGAAATAAACGCTTTTTTATATCTTCTTTTACGAAATGCTTCAGCAATATTGGATGAAACTGAGCGAGAACTACGCCTAATTTGATCTGTTAAGGAATATCGCTCCTCTTTGGGAAAGCTTTTTGTAATTTAAAAATTTCCATTGCAGATTCAAAAGAAAGTTTATATACTTCCAAATTATTATGTGTCTGAATTTTCATATTAACACCTTTTGTGTTTTATTTGAATTCTTTCACCAAATCGCCACATCGCCAAATCACTCCATCTCCCAATCGCCTTGTCTCCTTTTCGCCCCGTCTCATCGTCCCAATTTCCCAATATGCCCCTTCCCTACACCTTTGACTTTACATCCTACTTGTAAGTACTTCTTGATTTTATCATCTGCAAGGAAATTGGAACAGTCTATGATAAGAGGTTTTTTCCCAGTCATCGCAACAACTTCATCTGGTTCTAATTCCTTATATTGCGAATGTCCAACTCCAAAAACAACTACATCAGCATCTATTAGCGCATCTGATATTGATTTCTCAATTGGAACATTTTCCATCTCTGACCAGTATTCCACATAGGGATCGTGTGTTTTCACGATTGCCCAATATTCATTTAAGAATTTTATCAGAGTCTCGGACGGTGAATGTCTCGTATCACCCAAATTTTCTAAATAAGAAACACCCAAAACAGCAATTTTAACATCCTTTAGTTCAGGATATTCTTCTTTGATAAGATCAATTGTATGTAATGGCATGGTATCATTTATATCAACAGAATTAATCGCAATTTTCAGCTTGTCATCAATATGAAAAATTGCACCCATAGCCCAATTTGCCAGCACGGGATCCTTTGTTAAACAATATCCACCCACACCCAGACTCGGTCGTAATAAATTATCATGCGTTCCCTTACGTTTGCGTATCGCTGCTCGCACTTTGTGAATATCAACACCTATCTTCTCCGCGCATTTTGCCCATTCAAGTGTGAGTGCAATATTCGTAGCACGATAGGAATTTTCCATAACTTTGGAGAGTTCCGATGCATTTGTGTTATCCAATTCTGTAAGAGGATATTTCTCAGTATCAAGAATATTGTTTAAAAACTCACGAGCAACATCCTTACTTTTTTCGTTCACACCCGAAAAAACACGCCAGAAATCTCGTATAGAACTCACATATTTTGCGCCGGGCATAACCCGTTCATAAGAATGGGCGATCAAAGGAGGATTTTTTGCAATATCAATTCCTCGTTTGGTAAATTCCTCTTCAATAAGGGGCTTTACGACATTTTCACATGTTCCGGGCGGGACAGTTGTTTCTACCAAAATAAGACATTCGGGAGATATATGCTTGCCAAGATTTTTCATGCCATCGCGAAAAGCAGAAAGATCACAATAGCCCTGTGATGCATCACCAAATGCTGGTTTTGTAGCATCCAACTGAATATCAACTACCACAATATCTGCAACTTCATAGGCATAATTTAGCCATGTTGCTCTCAATGTTTTCTTTTCAACTATGGTTCTATGAAATATTTCCGGTACTTCTGCATCGGAAGAACTGACCGGTGGGATTCCTTGATTGATAACAGGCACTTTCCAAAAGGAACGAAGAGAAGCTCTTTGCTGCCCATGCACAAAATAGAGTGGCTTTCCTTTTTCATCAACTGAATCTGCAACTACTGCTGCCATCACGCAGCCGACAAAACCCATTCCTTGAACGGCTACGATTTTGCGTCCTAATTTTCTTTGTTCATCTGTTATTCTCTTTAATTCTTGTAATTCATCTGCCGATTCAGTATCCGTTGGAAGTTGGTATTCTTTTCCGCTTGGTGATAGGGATATGTTTTTCATCTAAACTCCTTTATAAAAACTGTAAGGAAAAAGTAATCTATCATTATACATTATCCAGACTCTGAGTCTAATGTACTGTTCAGATTCGTGAAAGGTGTGCTTAACATTCCGAACGGTTTGTAAAACCAATGGAAATATTAGCTTGCTCACCTTCCCTTATTCCTTTCTATCTTTGTTTGCATTACTATCTCTATGATACTTTTCAATTTGTAGTCAATATACAATGACAACTCTCCTCTTTGTCATCCTCGAGAAATCCCCAATTATTGGGATGACGCCTGTCACGGCGAAGCGCAGCGAAGGTGGAAGAATGACAATTCTCTTTTTAGAATCCTCGCTATTTACTGCCTACTTCTTCTCATGCTCCAATACATGTATTCTATCAGCTCTGATAAGAATTTTCGATATAGTTTTACCCTCATTATTTTCCCATTGATTGAGTTTGAGATTTCCTTCAACAAGAATCGGGCTGCCCTTTTCGGCATTATCTTCGATCTTCTTTGCCTGGTTGCCCCACGCTTCCACATCTACAAAAGTTGTCTCTTCCTGCCAGTTTCCTTCTTTGTCCAGGTAGGGGCGATTATTCGCAATGGTTATCGTGGTAACTTTGATCTTCTTGTCTCCGACTTCTTTGATTTCCGGATCCCGTACGATGTTTCCACCGATGATTATCGTATTTACATTGGGAGTTCTTTTGCTCATTTTGATCCTCCTAATTGTTTATGTTGCTATATGAGCATTTTTAATAGAAATTTTTTTAACATATTTCTGTCAAGAAAAATTTTTGTTTGATGTGAAGTATGAAAAAAAAAGAAAGATAATTCGATTTGTCTTTTCATTAGTTATAGATATTATAACTTTCTAAGTTTAAAGAAAGCAACACTTTAAATAATTTCATATTCTGCTCGTCATTATTAACTCTGTAAACGTATTCTGTTGCAATAAGCTCCCGAAATCTCAACAGCTCTCTAATCAGACTTTTATTCTTGAACGAATCAACCGTGAGATCAATAAGCTCAAAGGCACGTTCATGGCAATATGAAACCTTCTCGAAATCCTTTTTAGTTATCCAGTTCTTTGCTCGATTAATTTCATTGGCGATCATAAGAATCTGTTTATCAAGACTGAATGATTTCCATTTTTCTGAAGTAAGATGAGTATGAAGCATTATCTTTACAGTAATTTCGCACAGATTTCTCGAATTTTACGTTGAGTTTGAGGATCTTCAACTTCCATACTTCAATATCTTTATGGCTTTTAACCTATCACTTGCTGCTAATCACTGATTACTTAGTTACCTTTTGAAGGAATGGCAGTAGAAGATCATCTTCAACATCCATACCCAGCTTTATATCGGGTTTTGTTTTCCCATGAAAATCTGATCCTGCTGTAATGAGCAATCCATATTTGTTAGCTAAATATTTATAAAATCTGATCTGTTCATGAGTATGTTTGGAATAGAAAACCTCAATCCCCATCAAACCATAATTTGTAAGCTCGGCAACTAATTCCTCTAACTTTTCATCATTGAGTTTTGTCTGATATGGATGCGCAATCACAGGAATTCCTTCAGCATCCAGGATCAATTCGATTGCATTCTTTGGTTGAAGTCTTTTTTTATTTAGATAAAGCGGTTTGCCTTTATCAAGATACTTATCAAATGCTTCCTGATAACTTTTTGCATATCCCTTCTTTGCAAACAAATTCGCAAAGTGAGGTCTGCCAATCAGTT
>MVCT01000023.1 GCA_002049945.1 Candidatus Cloacimonas sp. 4484_140 | reverse complement strand
TATTTCATCTTTCCAGTTTTCAGCAGTAAGGAAGTGTATGTTGCTGCCCTCTTTCATTATCTGCTCTTTATGTGCAGAACTTAATAGTGAGAGATCGCTTTCATCTCTTGGGGCATTAAAGGAGAGCACTTTCACGAGATGAGAGTCGTCATAAATAAAGTAATGCCCTTGCCGGTCGGTTTGCGTGAATGTGCTTCTATTCCCGATAAAGGTTAAAGGTATGATCTCTCCATCGGGCATCTGGCAGGTAAACTCACCATCCAGATCAAGACCTCCAGCCGGTTGATTACCAACAGTGTACTGAGTGATCTCCGAAGAAACATCTCCCAGAAAGTATCCAATATTATAAAAAAGAACAGGGAAAACGGTCTGATAAATTATATTGCTCCAGGACTCCGTGAGATCAATCGCAGAAAGTAGCAAATTATCTTTGATCAGAAGCACGGAATTGCCTGTGTCTGAAGCAAGGAGTGGAACAAAATCGGGTGCGTCAACAATCCACATCTTAGATATATCTGCAGACTGGAAATGCTCCTCAGTAAGCACAGCGCAGATAGGGTGAGCACGATTGACAAAATCAATAGTTGAGAGCTCTTCCTCAATATTCTTAAAATGTATATTTTGCCCAATAAGCCATTCCTGCAAGCCACTTCTTTGGTATATGTGCTCATCGGGTATAAGAAATATTGCTTTGCCTTTCTGCAAAATTTCATCTGCATAGAAACGTAATTGTTCATCAAAAGCATTCATTGAATACAATATGAACAGTTGATTGTTCTCAATGATCTGCTCATTTATTTCTTGCGGAGTTTTCTGTTCCCATTGCTGCTGAGTTATTACATCAAGAATGGACGAAAGGGCTGCCGGAAGTTGTATGGACGAAATTACGCATATCTTCGGCTTGCTCTGCACGGGAAAATTAAAATAAAACACATTATCATCGGGAAGCATTTCATCTTTTACCCGAACCTCTCCGAAATGAAACCGTTCGCCTTGTCGGGGCACTTCAAAGGTAAGCTGTTTTGACTGATAGGGATTCAAATTGAGCGCAGTTTCTGCCCTGGTAATATTATTCAGAACCAGAGACACAATAACATCCGAAAGTTGCTTTGATGAATTATTTTTTATTACTGCCTGAATTACAGGTTCATTTGTTCCGCTTAATATTTTGGGCACATACCGTGCACTTACCGAGCTAATGTTTTGCCTTAAACTGTCCTCTACAACAGGTATCACAAAAAGGTCTGCAGCCAATTTTGCATCCATAATATCCTTCCAAGGGACGCGCTGCTCATCTGTGATGAAGTATATTTCTTTATTGATCATATCAATATTCATGATTTCTTGCTCTATGTTCTCGAGCACCTGCTGTAATGCTTGTGTGTTATCGGAAATAGAAATTGAGGTTATTTCTTTTACTGCTTGAGTGGGACTTGTAAAATAATCGTGTTTGGCATTGTATGCTGGCTCAAGACTAACCAGCATCACTCTGTCTTTATCATTCAAAAGCTCGAGTATCTCCTGAGCTTTCTGCCTGGCATCAGAGAATATGGGCTTTTCTTTTTCGAGATAATTCATGCTGAAGCTATTATCCAGAATTAGAGCAATCGCAGTTGGCGCATGGGAAGTGCTTTTCTGGGGGAGCAGGGCTTTCAGGACAGGTCGTGCAAGGGCAAGGATAAAAAAAATTATGATAAGTATTCTTGTTATGAGCAACAGAAGTTCACGCAGCCGAAAAAGCCGTGATTTTTTTTTCTGAACTTCTTTCAAAAAGCGCAGAGAGCTGAAGTAAACAATTTTTGGTTTGTATTTAATGAAAAGGTGGATGAGGATTGGGATTATTGCTGCTGCCAGCCCAATGAGAAAAAGGGAGTTAAGAAAGGATAAATTCATGAAACCTGCGAAAATTTAGTGATTTAGTTAATTATTTCTAAAATTTGTTACATTTCTATATGAAAATATTTTCAAAATCAAATGAAACACACCTCCACTGATAAATCAGGGACTCCTCTTCCGTCTTCATTTCATTACGCCGAGACGAGAAAGAGGAGATCTTCTCTGCCTGCCAAGGCGTATTCCGATTTATCCGTCCCGTGAAATCTCTGTTTTCTTTTTCACTGGGATCGGAAGAAGACTGGTGTTCTCTGTGCTCTCTGCCTGCCACGGCGTCCTGTCGGGGCGTATCCGCCAGCTGGCGGAGAAGACTGAAGTGCAACGGAGACGGGTGGTTAATATCTTTTTGGTTTCTGCTCATCCGAGTTAAGAAAGTTCCTTATCGTACACCCGATAGGTTTTATAGATCTTCCCGCCCATTCGTTCTATAGGACGACACATACGAATGTTATCTTCCAGTACCCATGACATCTCACCGTTTGGCATCCCCTTTTTTATGCATGTTTTAATAGTTTCATAATACAAGACAGTATCAATACCAATATTTTTATAATTCTTCACGATACCGAGAGTGATAACTCTTACCCGATCTATCTGGTTCTTGGCAAAGAGAAGCTTGAGCCATCCAAAAGGTAAAAGCCGTCCATTCCTCACCTTTATAAGTGCCTGGTTCACGTCCGGAAGCGCTAGAGAAAAAGCAATTGGTTTATCCTCGATATACACAATATATGCAAGGTCATAATCAATAATATCCTTCAATGCTTTTGCGAGATGCACCATCTCTGGCTTGGTCACTGGTACGAAACCCCAGTTATACTGCCATGCATTGTTGTATATTTCAAAAACAGTCCCGACATCTTCCACAAAGTGCTTCTTGCTCAGGTTTCTGATGGTGTAGTTCCTGCGCTCTTTTATCTTATCTATAAGCCGCTCAAAACGTTCAGGTATGCCATCCACCGTTAAAAAAAATGCATAGAGGTCTTTTTCTTTATGAAAGCCGAATTTTTCGATAAAACTCTCATAGTATTGTGGATTGTACGGCATCATTACAACTGGTGGCGAACCAAATCCTTTTACCAATAAAGCACATTCATCATTGGTCGAGTAGTTCATGGGACCACGAATGATATCTCTGTCGCGTTCCTTCAGCCAATCAGAAGCAGCTTGAAACAGTGCTTCGGCAGCTTCATAATCCGGCATGCATTCAAAAAATCCAAAAAATCCGACCTTGTCTTTATGAAATTCATTATGCGGATGATTGATATGCGCAACGATCCTTCCGACGGGACGTTCACCACGATATGCAATGAAAAACTGAACTTCGGCATTTTTGAAATAAGCGCCCTTTTCTGGATAGAATCGCTCTTTTTCCATGCTGATAAGGGGCGGAACCCAGTTCTTATCATTTTTATAAACTGTCCATGGAATCTTAATAAAGGTCTTAAGATCGGCTTTTGATCCTATTTTTTTAACTGTGATTTTTTTAGTATTAGTCATCTATTATCTCACTACTGTGTCTTTTTGAAATAAGAAAATTTACCACGCCCATTACTACAGAGGCGAGCAGTAAATACTTCACTTCCACCTTTACATTTTTCAGAGGATTATAAAAATAACTCACTACAGGAACCATAATAACCATAAGATATTTTGAGAAACGGATCTGTTTATACGCAATAATAATTATACCTGAAATGGTTGCTACAAGAAGGGTTGGAACTGGGGCAAAATACGCCAGTAAGGCAATATACGGCAGAATGCTGTGCCCGCCCCAAAAACGGTGCACCACGGGGAAATAATGCCCAAATACGGCTGCAAGCCCAACAAGCATAAGCAATACAGGATTGTTTTTCAAAAAGAAATATTGCGTGAGGAACAGGATCAGATACACTCTCAAGAAATCAATAAACCAGCACAATATTCCGATCGCCTTGCTGACATTTCTATATACGTTCCCAGCATCTGCAGTAAAATTTCCTGCTTTGTAAATATTTACTTTGCTGTAAAAGCGGGTAAACAAACGTGCAAAAGAAAACGAACCTACAAGGTAAGCTGCTAAGATCAATAAAATTTCTTTAATTATTAAGCTCATAAGTATTGTCCAAAAGCTCGAAAAGCTACCTTAACGTCAAGAATTTTTAAGTAGGATTATCACAAATAACTCGCCTAAGAGCCCTTCTAATTGCTATTATTTTCAGAGAAATCTCTGAACTGAATATCATATAATTTCTTATAAAGATTGCCCTGCTCGATCAATTCTTCGTGCGAACCCTGCTCGACGATCGTGCCATTATCTATGACCACGATCTTTCCGCAATTTCGAATAGTCGATAGCCGGTGCGCTATGATCAGGGTAGTTCTGTCCTTCATCAGGCGGTAAATTGCTTCCTGAACCTGGTACTCTGATTCCCCATCAAGCGAAGAGGTTGCTTCATCAAAAATGAGTATCTGCGGATTTTTCAAAATTGCTCTTGCGATAGCAATGCGCTGTTTCTGCCCGCCCGAAAGCTTCACGCCGCGCTCTCCAATAATGGTCTTATATCCATCTTCGAACTCCATAATAAAATCATGAGCGTTTGCTGCCTTTGCTGCCTGAATGATATCTTCCTTTGAAGCATCAAGCCGGCCATAGGAAATATTATGGGATCATAAAACCTGAGTAGCAGGTCCATCATTGTGGATTTTCCTCCACCGCTTGGACCGACAAAGGCAATTGCTTCTCCTTTTTTTATTGTAAGATTTATATCTCTCAGCACGATGTCAGAGGTTGGGTATTTGAATGACATATCACTAAACACAATGGAATCGGTAAAAGCAGTTATTGACTTCGCATCATCCTTATCCTTAAGATTTACCGGCTCATCAATAACCTCAAATACCCGTTCTGCTGCAGCAAGTCCTTTATTGATCTCGGAATACACTTTTGCGATCTCTTTGATAGGATGTAAACTTGCTAGCAATGCAACAAGGAAAAGTGAAAATTTACCAGCAGTCATTGCGTTTTGAGGATTCAGAACAAGCAATCCGCCATACCAGATGATGACGAGTGTGATCATGATGGACATAAATTCCGTAAAGGGTGTGACCAATTGTCCTGCTCTTATCATGTGGACTGATTTCTTATAGAATTTCTTGTTCTCTTTGAGGAAGCGAGCGCGTTCGTAATTTCCCATTGCAAAGGAAAATACGATGCGGATATTCATTATTGTTTCCTGCAAAATAGAGGTAATATCTGCAAATTTCTGCTGCACCTTTCGGCTTCTCCGCTTCAAGATGGATGATATATAACTAACAGTAACTGAAATCGGAATAACCACAAATAGCATCATGGTGGACATTCGGGCGCTTACAGTGACCATCATAAAGACATAAACAGTAACAAGAAGCAGGTTTCTAACGAGATTTGTCACGGAATTGAGTGTCATCCCTCGGATCATATTCACGTCATTTACAGCTCTTGAAATAACCTCTCCCAATTTATGGCTGTTGAAAAATTCGATCGGTTTCTTGAGAATGGCTTCATAGAAATCATTTCTGATGAACATGATGACTTTCTCCTCGATCTGCTTGAAAATGATCTGCTGAAAATACATTGAGATACTTCGAATAAAAAACAAAATTATAGCCAGCACAAGAAGCAGCTTGAGTATTATGCTCTTCGAATTCCTCTCTGAAAATTCTTTCAAAGAAACACCGATCTCGTCTTTTATCTTATCAAGACGTCCATCCTCTTTCCAGTTATGTCTAACTGCATTCACGCACCTGCCAACTAACCATTCTGCTTCTTTGAATATATATGAGAGATTTGAAGAGCTTCTGTTTGCTTCGTCCGCTTTCCACTCCTCTTCTGTCTGCTTTACAAATATCTCATCGACGACAGGATAAACAATTCCAAGAGAAACGCCGCTGAAAGATGCGTAAATTACCAACACGAACAGACCAAGAATGACATTTGGCCAGACCTTTTTCAGGTAGGATAGGATGCGGAGAAAAAGTTTCATAATGTCTTATAGTCTAATCAAATCTATAGGAAAGTAAAATTGAAATTGTCGTTTGAGTGAAATCGCTTTTGTAGTACACGGGATTCACATACTTGCCTTGCCCGGCAAGAGCTATGTTTTCTTCGTTCACATTGCAGTTTGTATATCGGAATCCGAGTCCTGCCTTGAGTTCAGGAAAGATCTCATAGGAACATCCCAGAGAAAGAGTGTTTTTCGTATATTGATGACCATAGAGAAACTTTTCCACAGGCGGGATTTGATACTGATATTTGATGCTGTCCTGCGCTCCTTTTCTATAGATGGAATAATCAGCAGAAAATTTCAATTTTTTATTAGGTTGGTAATCGATCCCAAAATAAAGATTATCTGCATTCTGCCCGGTCCAGTAGCCCATCCAGTAATCATCTGAAGTGGCATAATTGACAGGGAATTTATGTGTATAGACCCATGGATTTAAGTGAGTATATTCAAGCCGGAAATCGAGTCCGTCCATAATGGGTTCGACAAGGTATGCACCAAGCTGATAGGCAATATAGTTATGGGATTCATTCTTCTTGAACACCTTTGATAAAGCGATCTCGTCTATGAGCAAAGATCCGTAGGTTTTGACGCCATTCCAAGGGATCCATTCATAATCCAGACCGATCATTTCATTATCCTGATCATTGGTATAGCGCTGTGCCGACCAGAACAGCATAATGGGTATAAAATATACGAATTCGGGATCGCGCTCGCCGTAAAAGAGCATTTCGCTCAAACCAAAACTGAATCTCTCTGAAGGTGCGATCTCAAGCCGGTGCACAGCCACATATTTTTTCTTATAGAATTTTCTGTGAAATTCTTCATCATTGCCATAATTGATCCAGTAAGAAGTGCTGTCATCGAGAATATTGCTCTCTAACCAGCCATGAAAATACACAAATTTCAACCAGTTGCTGAATTTTGTGCGCACCATAATTTGCGGATAAGAGGGCGCCTTATTGCTCAGAGAAACCGAACCCGTGTGTCCACATCCCCAGTAGTTTGAAAACCTCCCAATCGTCAGGTCTGCGTATTTTGTAGAAAAAGAAACTGCTGCATCCACTTCTTCATAAAAGTAATTGCCGTCTCTTTTGTGTTCCACGCCGATTCCTTGATCCGGGCAATCAATTTTCTTCACATCAAACACATTGCCCTTCACTGCATTATTCACACCATAAAAAGAAAACCCGATATTATCTCCAAGATAACCGAATATGTATCCTCCACCTGTGAGCCGCTGGTAGTTTTCTGCAAAGGTCGATGTGTCACTGCTGTTGTAGTGATATTCCGCCTGGAATTTCGGCTCAAATGAGATAAAACTCTCTCCCGAATAAAATTTATAAGGAAATTTCAGAAGTTCCCATTTCTCTTTTTCGAGTTGTGATGTATCTGCCTTTTCATCCGTGAAAAGATTAATAAAATCTTCTAAAAAATCAGTCGAAACCTCATCGCTACCTGGACTGTACTTTTGTTCGTAGGAAAATTCTTTCAGATAATCCTCAAGCTGCTCTTTCTCGTATTCAGAAAGGTCGCAGTAATCGTCATGATCAAAGATATGCACAAGGTATTCCCTAACACCTGTTCTTGGAATGGGTTTGATGCCGCCGAAGTAACGTCCGGTCATGCCCTTTACCTGCATCCTCTCCAGAAAATCATAAACATCATTATTCAACGGAACCAGCACAACCTGCGCAGAAAGAGAGGTGCAGAAAAGTGCAAAAAGCAATAACAAAATAAAGTTCTTTTTCATTGGCTTCAAATCCTTAACCATGTTAGCAAAACAAAAGTGCTTTATTTGTTGTCAACTAAATTGACAGTCTAAAATAAAGGATATTAGCTGTTAAACACCCAGGAAAAACTTAAAATGTAACGTTGAAACATTAAGGAGTTCCATGAAAAGCAAAGTGTACTTCATCGATTTTCACACTACCTTTCAGCGTTCAATCTTTGATAAGATCGGAGATGCGCTTTCGCAGGCAGGATTCAAAGACACGATCCGCGAGCATGACAAGGTTGCGATTAAGCTTCATTTTGGAGCAGAGACCAATTTTTGTGTTATCAATCCGCGTTATGTGCGATATTTTGTGGATAGTATTTTAGCGCTTGATGCAAAGCCCTTTCTGACAGACACAAACACACTCTATGCGGGACAACGCGTCAATAGCATCGATCATACCAATCTGGCAATTCGGCACGGCTATGTTCGGTCTGTGGTCAATGCACCAGTCATTATTGCAGATGGACTTGCAGGGCAAAGCGAAGAGGTTGTGAAAATAGATACAAAAGAAACAAAAGAAGCATACATTGGAAGCGATATTCATCATGCTGATGCAATACTTGCACTCACACATATGACCGGTCATGAGGCAACCGGTTTTGGCGCTGCGATCAAAAATATCGGCATGGGATGTGCATCACGTAAAGGCAAGCTCGCTATGCATAGTCTGTCCCGTCCAAGTGTAAATCATGATAGATGTTTGGGCTGTGCACGCTGTGTGCAGTGGTGCCAGGTGAATGCTATCAGTATTAAAGAAAGTGGCAAGGCACACATTGATGAAGAACTGTGCGCCGGCTGCAGTATGTGTATCTCCGTATGTCCCTTCAATGCAATCAGGATCAAATGGAATGCCTCGTCTGAATTCCTCAATACAAAGATCACGGAATATGCCCTTGCGGTAACATCGCATAAAAAAGACAAGATATTCTATGTGACCTTCCTTAATAATATCACGAGATTGTGCGACTGCGCAAATATTCATGGTGAATACCTTGTGCCGGACATTGGCATTCTCTTTTCAAAGGATATTGTTGCGATTGACAGGGCTTCTATCGACCTTATCAATGAAAAGGCAGGCAAGAATCTTTTCAAGGAGCTCTATCCGGACATTCCGTGGGAAAATATTTTTTCTTATGCAGAAAAGCTCGGCATGGGTTCATCCGATTATGAGCTGGTAAAGATAAAGTAGCATTCGGGTTGTTATGATATCAATCTTGACACAAAATTGTAGTATTAAATATCTGTGTTCAAAACAAGTAATATAAGGAGTTTCTACTATGGTTCGATTAACTAGGTCTCTAATTATCGTCTCGGTTTTATCAATTTTGGTATTAGCCGGGTGCGAATTAGGTGAAAAAGGAAAAGACAAAACTCAGGTCCTCGCACAATGGGATGGCGGCACGATCACGGAAAAGGTCTTTAACGAACGCCTTGATCAAATCCCACAATTTTATCGACCCCGCGGCGGTTTCACTGTCGAGCAAAAGCAAAAATATCTCGATGACTATGCAATCGAAGAGATCTTCTATATTGAAGCATTAAGCAAAGGAATGGAAAACACGGAAAGTGCCCGGGAATTCTATCGTCAGAATGCAGAGAGGGTTATCCTTGATAAATATTATCAGGAGCAGATCAAAGACAAGATCAAGCCCACCAATGCCGAACTTATGGCGTTCTATGAAGCTCATAAGGATGATTTTTACAAGAAATCACCAACTGCTACTCTTCTGTATATAGAAACCAAAACAAAAGACAATGCAGACAAAGCATATCAGGAACTTGTTGCAGGCAAGGATTTTATTGAAGTAATGAACGAATATTCCACCAATGAGAATATTAAGAAAAAGGGAGGCAAGATCACAAACATCAGAAAAGGCGGATATATCCCAAATATTGGCAGATCAGAAGAACTGGATTCGCTTATTTTCGCTGCAGAAGTCGATGACGTTATCCCGCCGGTTGAGCTTAACAATGCCTTTCATGTTGTAAAAATTGCAGACAAAGATATGAGCACGATCCGTCCTTACGAAGAGGTGGAAAAAGATGTAAGCAACCGCTATGCAAGCGAAAAAGAGCAGGCACTCCTAAAAGAAATTCAGGATAAATTATTTAAGAAGTACAATATCTCCATAGATACACTTGCGGTCGATGAAATTAATTTTGAAGAAGCAGACTCCTCGGATACTGCAGGAAGTATTGTGCTCATTGCATCTTCCGATCCCGAGCTTGTATATACTGCAAAAGATTTTGCTCATGAAGTCAGCATGTTCCCCATGGAACGAAAACAACTGCTCCATGAAGGCAATGCCAAGGTTGATTTCATCAACGAAAAAGCCAAGAATAGTGTAATGTATCGTGATGCAATAAAGCAGGGATATGAAAAACATCCCGAGATCGCAGATGAGCTTCGCAGAGCAAAAATGATCGGCGCACTTCGCGAGTATTATAAGCAGTTTGTGGTTGACGCAGCCGAGGTCTCAGAAGAAGATATTGTTAAAGTTTATGAAGCTGATAAAGAAAAACGCTATGTGAACAAGCCCCACGTAAAAGTGCAGGAATTCGCTTGCGAAAATCAGGTTACTGCCGATTTCTTGCTCTTCAAAGCCAAGGAAGCACAAACCGATGAAGAGCTCAACGAACTGGTGCAGGAATACTGTATCAAAACAAAAAATGACGGCTTGATCGGTCCCATTTATGAAGGCGGTATCATACCTGGCGTTGGCAAAGACGACCGGTATCTTGGAAAAGTGTTCTCCGTGCCGGAAGGTTCATTCAGCGATGTGTTTGAAGATGTAAAAGGAAATTGGGTGTTCTTCAAAGTTGTGGAATTCACTCCAAAATCATATCGTAACATCGATGATGTGCGCAACGAGATCGAAACCAATCTAATGCGAAAAGCTCAAAAAGATCTTTTTGAAAATCTTAAAACCGAGATAAGGCAAAAGTATAATCTCGTCGTTTATGCAGATCGTCTTGAAGAAAAGCTTCCTGTGGATTCGCTCTTTACGCTTGCAGAAGGTTCTATGACGCAGAAAAACTATGCTCGCGCTATCTATTACTATGACAAAGTAATCGAAGAATATCAGAACGGACAGGATGATTATAAAGCCAAATTCATGAAGGGTTTCATTTACTCCGAATACCTGAAAAATGATGGGAAAGCGATCGAGATGTTTGAAGAAGTACTCGCCTATCCGAGAGAAGGCGTTGCGACGGATACGACACTTCATCCCTCAGCACGATATATGCTGAAAGCTCTCACAGGAGAGGAAGATATTCTCGAGAAGATCAATCAGCAGTCCGAACAGATGAATATTGATAAATAGGACTTTAGCATCCTTACATATAAAAAGCGGAGCTCAGAGGAGTTTCGCTTTTTTTTGTACATTGTTCACCTTCATAAAACTTGACACTGCAAAGTGGATGAGTACATAGAATTACAAAAATCTCAGGAACAACACATGGCAAAAGTGCAATTAGATAAAATCACAAAAGTATACGAGAATACTTTCACGGCAGTAAAAGAAGCAGACGTTATTGCTGAAGACAAGGAATTTGTCGTACTGGTCGGTCCATCCGGCTGCGGAAAAACAACTGTCCTGCGAATGATCGCCGGATTGGAAGACGTTACATCCGGAAAAATTTTCATCGATGATAAAGTAGTTAATAATGTACTTCCCAAAGACAGAGACATCGCAATGGTGTTCCAGAATTATGCTCTTTATCCGCACATGACCGTGTATCAGAATATGGAATTCGCATTAAAATTGCGCAAAACCCCGAAAGCAGAGATAGACGAGCGCGTGAAAACTGCCGCAGGGCTGCTCGGTATTGAGCAATTATTGGATAGAAAACCAAAGCAGCTTTCCGGGGGACAGCGTCAGCGTGTGGCTCTCGGCAGGGCAATTGTACGACAACCAAAAGTGTTCCTGTTTGACGAGCCCCTCTCCAACCTCGATGCGAAGCTCCGTGTACAAATGAGAGCAGAGATCATCAAACTGCATAAAAAATTAGAAACAACAATCCTATACGTGACACACGACCAGACCGAAGCAATGACAATGGGGGATAAGATCGTGGTAATGAAGGATGGGCTCATTCAGCAGATAAATTCACCAATCAATGTGTATAACCATCCCAACAATAAATTTGTCGCAGGATTCATTGGAAGCCCAGCTATTAACTTCTTTGATGGTAAGATCGGCAAAAGGGGCAGCCAGCTTCATTTTGATTTCGGCACCTTTTCAGTTAATATTCCCGACACCTACGACGACTCCCTGAAGGACTATGTGGACAAGGACATCACAATGGGAGTACGTCCCGAGGATATCTATCATAAGAAGTATTCTTCCAATGCGGAGATTCCTGCTGAGATGGATGCGTTAGTCGAAGTGGTTGAACCGCTTGGCTCTGAATTTGTGGTGAATTTTGAAACCGGTAATACAACATTTACCGGACGCCTCGAGCCAAAAGAAGAGCCAAAAATGGGTGAAACTATGACCCTTGTCTTTGATATGAAGAAGGTTCACTTCTTTGATAAGGAAACTGAGGAAACGATCGTATAATGGCTACCCTTGAAGTTAATACTTTAAAAGAATGAATATGAATTAAAAATACGCTAATTGGGAAATTGTATGAAGATTGAAACGAGAGAATGTAATATTGATGGAAGAAAACGTCTTACTTTGATTTTTCCTTATGACATCAATACTATTGATCTCATTAAACAGATCGAGGGCAGAAGATGGTCAGCATCGCAAAAATTTTGGCATATCCCATATAAGAAAAATATTTTAGATATTTTAAATAAACGATTTATAGGCAAACTGGAATTCGAGGATAGGGAATCTAAACAGAAGAAAACAGAAAAACCAAAATTACCCCCAGAGTACATTGAAACTCTTAAATTGAAAAACTACAGTGTACCTACGATCAAAACATATCGACTTCATTTCCAACGGTTTTTGAATTATTATTCGGAAACAAAACTTGAAAATATCACACACGAACAGATTCGTCAATATCTCTTTTATTTAGTAGAAGAGAAGAAATATTCTACTTCTGCTCAAAATCAGGCGATAAACAGTATTAAGTTTTACTATGAAAAGGTGTTAGGAAAACCCGTTGAAAAATATTACGTTCCAAGACCACGAAAGGAAAAGAAACTACCTGAAGTATTAAGTGAGGAAGAAGTAACAAGAATTTTAAAACAAATAAAAAACCTGAAACATAAATGCATTATCTATTTGATCTATTCGGCAGGATTGAGACTAACTGAAGTGGTACATCTTAAAATATCAGATATTCAATCGGATAGAAAACAGATATTTATTCGTTCAGCAAAAGGCAATAAGGATCGATATGTGATTTTGTCTGATAAAATACTTAAACTTTTAAAAAAATACTATAAGGAATATAAACCTACAATTTGGTTATTTGAAAATCAACCTGGCAATCAATATAGTAGACGTTCTATTCAAAAAATCTTTAAAAAAGCTGTTACAAATGCTGGTGTAAAAAAACATGCTACCATCCATACTTTACGACACAGTTTCGCAACGCATCTGTTAGAGCACGGAACAGATTTGAGATATATTCAAGAACTTCTTGGACATAAAAGTAGTAGAACTACCGAAATATACACTCACATAACTCATACAGCAAAGAATAAAATTGTGAGTCCCTTGGACATTTTGGATATTGAAATTGATAATATAGAAAAGAAAAATAATGAATAATCTATATGCGAAATCCCCGACATATGTCGTATATCATACCAAATTCGGTTGGGTTCACGACATTAATGTCGGGGATACAAACGTTATATGACATGCCGTCGAATAGTAAGTTAGGCAGAAGAACAAGATGTAGGTGGTATCGAGATGGATGAGTTGAAACCTAAAATATTTGTAGCTTCGTCCGTAGAAGGGTTTGATATTGCCTATGCAATTCAAGAAAATCTGGAATATGTAGCAGAGGTCACTGTTTGGCCTCAAGGAATCTTCGATCTATCGGAATATACTCTTGATGAGCTAATTAAACAGCTTGACATATTTGATTTAGAGACAGAGTTTAAATTATCAGAAAACTTAAGCTTTTTCTTTCATCCCCGTTTCTTTTATGATTTAGCATATGAGATAAGGAAT
>MVCT01000123.1 GCA_002049945.1 Candidatus Cloacimonas sp. 4484_140 | reverse complement strand
CTATTCTGAAAGACATGAAATGGCTCGGTACAAACTGGGAAGACCGATTGTATCATGCTTCCGATTATTTCCCAATTCTCTTTGACTATGCGCTGAAGCTCATCAAAAAAGGGAAAGCATATGTAGATGATCTGAGCGCCGATGAGATACGCGAATACCGAGGCACACTTACCCAACCCGGAAAAAATAGTCCATTTCGAGGTCGCTCTGTAGAAGAAAATCTCGAACTCTTTCTGAAAATGAAAAACGGAGAGTTCGCAGAAGGTGAAAAGACCCTTCGGGCAAAGATCGATATGGCTCATCCCAACATGAATATGCGAGATCCTGTGATGTACCGCATCATGTATAAAACCCATCATCGAACCGGTGACGAGTGGTGTATCTATCCTACCTATGATTTTACTCACGGACAGTCGGACTCGATCGAGCACATCACACACTCGCTCTGCTCAATTGAATTTGAAAATCACCGCCCTCTCTACAACTGGTTCCTCGACGAACTCGATATCTTTCACCCTCAACAGATCGAATTTGCCCGGCTCAATCTTTCATATACTGTGCTCAGCAAACGAAAACTCATCATGCTCGTGGAAGAAGGGTATGTTGAGGGCTGGGACGATCCCAGAATGCCGACAATTTCCGGGCTGCGCAGAAGAGGGTACACTTCGGATTCTATATGGGATTTTCTGGATAGGATCAGCATTGCAAAGAGTGATAATATTGTTGATCATGCTCTTCTTGAGCATTGCATCCGTGAAGAACTCAATAAAACTACAAATCGCTACATGGCTGTTCTTAAACCACTCAAAGTCATTATTGATAATTATCCTGAAGGTGAGGTAGAAGAGTTGGATGCCATCAACAACCCCGAAGATGAATCTGCAGGAACAAGGAAAGTGCCCTTCTCAAAAGAATTATACATCGAGCAAGAAGATTTCATGGAAGATCCGCCCAAGAAATTCTACCGCCTTGCACCCGGTCGTGAAGTTCGGCTACGTTATGCCTATTTCCTGAGATGCAACAGTGTGGTAAAGGATGATGACGGAAATGTGATCGAGCTTCACTGCACTTATGATCCGAAAACAAAAGGCGGTTCTGCTCCCGATGGAAGAAAAGTAAAAGCAACACTTCACTGGGTTTCTGCGCCTCACGCTATCGATGCTGAAGTACGGCTCTATGAAAAATTATTCGTAAATAAAAATCCGAATGATGCTCCCGAAGGTAAAGATTTCATATCAAATATAAATCCTCATTCGCTGGAGATTCTCACCGACAGCAAACTCGAACCCGCTCTTGTCCATGTGAAACCCGGAGAGAGAATGCAGTTTGAACGCAAGGGATATTTCTGTGTTGATGAAAAATATTCAACAGAAAAGAAGCTTGTGTTCAACAGAACGGTCACCCTGAAGGACGACTGGTCAAGAATACAAAAAGCTATGAAAAAGAGGTAACTATGGATCTACAAAAAATCCTGTGCAAAGATTCGATCGCAATCGATGATTCTTTGAAAGACAAAGATGCAGTTCTTCATAAAATTGCAGATATGGCTGCGAGCTGTCCGGGACTCTCAAATTATAAACCAGATATTTTGTATGATAAATTATCTGAACGGGAAGATCTGCTTTCCACGGGCATCGGAAATGGTATCGCACTTCCCCACTGCACATTGGATGATCTTGAAGATTTTGTGATCGGGATTCTTGTCGTGCCTTCGGGCGTAAATTTCAAAGCCATCGATAAGAAAAAAGTAAAACTTTTCATCTTCATTTTTGCACCCAAATCAAAGCGAAACGACCACATCAGCTATCTTGCACGTATATCTCAGATATTGCAATCTCCTGAAAATGTCGAAGAGATTGTTAGCCAGACCGATCCCGAAAAAGTCTATGAAATATTCTCTAAACATATCGCACTCAAAGAGGAACCTGATTATAAGCCGAGTGTAGAGAAAACACTTTTTCATGTATTTGTTCAGATCGAGGATAAATTCCAGGACTTGCTTCAGATATTTTCGGAGATCGCAGAAGCTCATGTTTCAATAATAGATGCGAACAATCCTGGATACTATCTTTATGCACTTCCACTCTTTGCAAGCTTCTGGAACGAAAGCGAAAAAGGATTCAACAAGATCATCCTGGCAGTTGTTCCCAAAAAACTCTCAAATGAAGTTCTACGCCAGGTAAAAACTATGATGGGCGGGCTGAAAAACAAAGACGGCATTCTCGTGATAACCAATGATGTTGGCTATTTTTCAGGCAGTTTGAACAGATAGAGATATTATTATGAACTTTCTAACTTCGACCCAGCACTATTTTCAAGCCCATTCGCTGCCCATACTCGCATTGATCGGTTTGGTCGCACTGCTGAGCTTTTATTTCGGCAAACTCACCAAAGCAATTCGCTTGCCTTTGATCATCGGGTATATGTTCTTCGGTGTGTTAATTGGACCTTCTTTTTTGGGAATTTTCTCACAATCAATACAGAGCCAGCTCTCCTTTATTACGGAGATCGCTCTTGGCTTTGTTGCCCTTACAATTGGTCTCGAACTCAATCTGAACGATCTGAAAAAGCAGGGTTCCGGCATCATTTCAATTATTTTTGCGGAATCCTTCGGTGCGCTTATACTTGTTTTCTTTGCTGTATTGCTTGTTACAAAAAATATTCCTCTTGCCCTGATCTTTGGTTCGATAGCTCCTGCAAGTGCTCCTGCAGGAACAGTTGCAGTCATAAAAGAATACCGCGCAAAAGGCACGCTGACAAAAGCCCTGTATGCAGTTGTAGGATTCGATGACGGGCTGGGTATTATTTTATTTGGATTTGCATCAGCTATTGCCAAAAATATTCTACTACATCAGACCGGCTCATCGACTGGTGGCTTTTTTAAAGAAATAGCACTGAGCATCATAATCGGATTGACCGCGGGAGCTCTCTTCTGTATTTTGGTGAGAAAATTGAAAAGCTCAAGCGATTATTTCATCCATATATTCGGCATAGTGCTTCTTATGGTCGGACTCTCCCACGTATTTCATCTTTCATTGATCCTCACCAATATGACTGCCGGCATTTTGATCATAAACACACAACGGCATAGTTTTATAGAAATGATGCATAAAGAACTTACAAACGTGATCCCGCTTCTATTTATCCTGTTTTTCACGCTCGCTGGAACGAATCTCCAAATAGGTGCATTGCCTTCTCTTGGATTGCTCGGAATCGTATATATTATTGCTCGATCCGCCGGACTGATCGGAGGATCGCGTCTCGGAGCGCTTTTTGGACATGTTTCCAAGAATGTTCGTAATTATGTCGGACTTGGCATACTTTCTCAGGCAGGTGTAGCTATTGGGCTATCGCTTATCGTGAAACAGGATTTCAGCGGACTGCAAATACCGGAAGTTGTGCCACCCCATTTCATAAGCGGCGACCAGATAGGCACAATAGTAATTACTACTGTGACCGCCACCTGTATTTTCTTTGAGATCATCGGTCCAATTCTCACGAAAATTGCTTTAAAAAAAGCTGGCGAGATCAATGTGAAGGATTCCGAATAACTACTTATGTTTAGATTAATCAAAGGACAGCAGCAGCCACATGCGACTCTCACCCAACTCATAAATGAAGGAAAAGCCGGGCAAAGCTATCTTTTTTATGGTCCCGCAGGTGTGGGAAAACTTGCTACTGCTCTTGAGTTTGCAAAGATAATCAATTGCAAACATCCGGATAATGGCGCCGATGAAACGTGCTCCCACCCCGATGTTGATCTGATCTTCCCCACTCCAAAGTTCGACATATCAGATGAGGGCGAGTATAAAAAGCAGGAAGAACAGCAGCAGGTGCAAGCATATATCGAGCAGCTCAAACTCACTCCCCATGAACGTATGCAATTTGGGAAATCAACATCAATACATATTGATAAGATCCGCATGATAGAACGAAAACTCCGCTACCGTCCCAATGAAGGAAATTACCGCGTCGTGATCATCGTTCAGGCAGAGGAAATGACCGTTCAGGCAGCCAATGCTTTTCTGAAAACCCTCGAAGAACCGCCTTCTTATGCAGCAATAATTCTCACCACAACCAATTATTCCCGATTGCTCCCCACGATCATTTCGCGCTGTCAGAGAGTCCGCTTTAATGCAATACCATCGCAGATCATTGAGGATCATCTTATTCAACACTACTATATCGAGCCGGCTTTAGCACGAATAAGCGCACGGATTGCAAATGGAAGTATGGCAAAAGCCATTCAGCTTTCCAAAACAGATTTCATCGAAGCCCGCAAAATGGCACTTGATATTATTGATGCGCTGATGAAGGACAATCTCGCAACAATCCGCAGAATCGCCCAAAATTTTGTTAATAATCGCAATGAAGAGCTCCTGAAAGATATTTTGGATTTTCTCGCGATCTGGTTTGATGATGTTTGCAGATACACGCATGGCTCTGAAACAATCTCTAATATTGACCATGAAGACAAGCTGCAGGAATTCATGGATATGTATCAAATTTCCGACAGAATCATACAAAATATTGTTCTTTTGCTTGAAGAAGGCAAGCGCATGTTAGACGGACATGTTCACCATGAACTTATTCTTATAAACACATATTATGAGCTTCGCAAGCGGCTTCATAATATTGACAGAAATTTATCAAAATTTAACATAACACAAGTATGAAAAAGAAAATGAAACCAAAAAACTTATATGGAGGTAGCATGAAAAAATTAGCTATTTTAGTTATGGTGATGTTTGTCGCATCACTATGTTATGGACAGAATGCCTGGCTTAATGAGATTCACTATGACAATTTCGGCACGGATGTAGGAGAATTTCTTGAAATTGTTATTGAAAATCCAGGCTCTTATACACTCAGCGATTTTACAGTTAGTCTTTATAATGGAAACGGCGGAGCAGTTTACGGATCTAAAACTCTCGATAATTTTACAGTTGGAAATACTATCGGAAATTATACTTTTTATTATTATCTTTATCCTGCAAATGGAATTCAAAACGGTAGTCCTGACGGTCTTTCTGTGGATTATCAAGGTACTGTCATACAATTCTTATCTTATGAAGGTACCCTGACTGCGACAGATGGTCCTGCGAATGGCTTAACGTCAACAGATATTGGAGTTTC
>MVCT01000122.1 GCA_002049945.1 Candidatus Cloacimonas sp. 4484_140 | reverse complement strand
TCTTCGCTTCATTATATTCCGCTCAAAATGACAAGGTTTTTAATCGGATAGTTTCTTTTGATGATATGCAAGCACCTCACCAATAGTATATAAAGAGCCACTTACGCAGATGAGGTCCTCCTTGTCTGCGATTTTCTTTGCATGTTCAAACGCAGAAATACTGTCCGGCTCTTTATAATATTTTATTCCTGTTTTTTGAACTTCTTTCTCCAGAGTTTCAACCGCAGCAGCCCTGTGAGACTGGGATTTGCTGATGACAAAAATATCTGCGATCTCAGAAATTGTGCTCACCATCTTTTGGATGTTTTTATCATACAGAATACCGAGAACAACGATGAGCCGTTTGTATTTATATATCGATTTGATGTTTTGAACGAGCTGTCTCATTCCTGCGGGATTGTGCGCTCCATCGAGAATGATCGTGGGGTTTTGTGCAATTCTTTGCAGGCGCCCATTCCAGACAATAGTGTGCAGTGCCTTCCTTGTTTTATCCTCGTCAAGTTTAAATCCATACATTTTGGAAAGAACAGCACATACGAAAATTGCCAGCGCAGTATTTCCAACCTGGTGTGCTCCCGCAAGATTGCAGTACAGATGCTGCCAGCTTATATTGTATGATGGAATCGAGATGTCATAATAAATCCCATTTTCATCATACCTTTCATGAGAAACAGTAACTATTTTATTATACTCAATAACCGGACAAGCAAGTGATTTTGCTCTTTGGAGAATAGCTTTTCGCGCAGAGGAACGTGTTGCACCAAGAACAAGTGGTATCTCGCTTTTTAGAATTCCTGCTTTTTCGAGCGCTATCTTTGGCAGTGTTTTACCCAGTGATTTTGTGTGGTCATATTCAATATTTGTAATGACAGTAATAACCGCATTAAGCAGCACACTTGCATCGAGCCGTCCCCCGAGTCCGACTTCCATAATTGAGAAATCTACATTTTTTTTATGGAAGAGCTCGAATGCAATTGCAGTTGAAATCTCAAAGTAAGTGGTGTCGTATTTTTCGTGTGTATGTTTTCTTTTGAGATACAATGCAAGCAAATCTTCGGGCTCAACTTCTTCCTTATTAATGCGGAAGCGCTCTTTGTAATCAACAAGGTGTGGAGATGTGTTGAGTCCAACTGTGAAATCGTGTGAATGTAAGATAGACTCAATAGCTGCACAGGTTGAGCCCTTGCCGTTTGTCCCGGCAACATGAATTCCCTGTATTTTCTTTTCAGGATTGCCGATCTCATCAAGAAATTTCTTGATCCTGGTTAGTTCGATCTTTCTGTCTGTTGCGGTCTTTGCAAATATTTCTTTTAAGAATTCTTTATAGTTCATTTGATTTTACTTTGTATTTTATATATAGCAATTAATTATTTTATACGTTCCCAAGCTGGGGCTTAGGAACGAGACGATTTAGGAATTCTTTATAGTTCACATTATTTCAAATAGATCATTTTATGAAATGACGTTTCTATTTCATTCCCAATAATTTTGTAAAGATAAACACCGCCCGGAACTATATTGCCAGAGTTGTCCGTACCATCCCATACTGCTTTAAGCGTTCCCAAACTGGGGTTTGGGAACGAGGTAATGGTTTTAGTAAGTTGTCCTTTTACATTATAAATCTTAATTCGTTTTAATTCGTGTAAATTCGCCTGCCACGGCGTAGCAGAGCGAAGACGGGTGGTTTCAGAAAAAGAAATTGTGGTCGAGTTTGAGAATGTAAGTGTGTGAAGAAGCTCCTCGTTTTCAGAATAGATATATACTTTCCCATTATTGATCCAGTCAACAGAATCTCCAAGATAGAGTATGCCGTTCTCATCAAACTGAATGAAGCTCCCGCCACTTGCCCAAAGGTCGATTGCAGAGTGAATAATTGAAAGATCAATTGAATTATACGCCATGAACCCAAGCCCAAATCCGTCTGCGAGATAGGCAGTGCCGTTTGGATGGATTGCGATTTTCGTTGGTGATCCACCGATTTCCAGAGTTGTGATTACTTCATGAGTTGTAGTATTTATTATGTAAATATTTCCCCAAACTGGGGGATTGCCATAGCCATAATTTCCTGTACAGACAACATGCAGTCTTCCCATTGCATCGACCGCACCAAACTGCGGATTATTCCCGACAGGAATTTGATCAAGCACAGAATCGTTGTTCACATCTATTACCGTTACGCTTCCTGTCGGCGAACCATAAGAGGAATTCATGACGAATAATTTGTCATCATATACAATCATTCCTTCGGGTACCGACCCCACTGACAGGGAATTTACAACGGAATTTTCAATGAGATCGATTACATAAACAGTATTAGTAAAAAGCCCGCTCACATAAGCTTTATCGCCTCCCGGATGAAGCGCCATCCAATAAGGATTTGAGCCGTTCGGGCACTGGATGTGATCAAGAGTCGTCTCGGTTTCAAGATCGATTACTTGTATGTTGTGCACACCGGAATTGACCACGTATCCCATGCTGTTCTGAATGACAATTTGATTGGCGTACTGCCCGAGCTGGAGTATGTGATTTTCTAAAATCTGCGTGACCGTATCATAATGCGAAAGCGTTTCGTCATTGCTGTTCACAATATACACGTCATGACCCCAGAGCTGTGAAAACATGAATAACATAGTAATTAAAAGTAGAAATTTTTTCATTGTGTCCTTTCTTTTCTAAAGAAAATGTGTTGAGAATGATACTTCGAAATTTTTTCCCGGTGAGGGCACATTTCTCGAAGTTTCATATTGTACATTAAAGATATTATTTATCCGAAAAGTGATAGAAGCCTTGATTTTTTTGCCTATTTGAGATGTTAAATGCAAACCCGCATCATAAGTGGTATAGCCATCAATAATAACAGTGTTGCTGAAATTATCATATTGTTTGCCAACATCGAGTATTGATGCAAAGAGTTTAATATTCATAAATGAGTATGATACCTTTCCCTGCACTTTATGAAGCGGTTTATTTGTAAGATATTTATCATAATGATCAGAAGATGTTGTTTTGTTGATAGGGTAGTTTCTTGAACCGCTACATTCAATTTCAAAATTCTGGAAAACCTCCCAGTTCACAGATACTGAAAAGCCATGGAGTTCAGCATCGGCAAGATTTTTCGGCTTCCACACTCCGAGTGCGCTTCTGTACCAATAGATGAGATTTTCAATTCGATTAAAATATGCTTCACCATTTAGTGTGAATGTGCCAACCCTCACTTTTGCATTGCTGCTAATGCCATAGGAACGTTCAGGATCAAGATCAGGATTTCCCTGCACACGTGAGTCTCCTTTCCAAAATAGAGAACTGAATTCCGGCATCGCAAAAGAATTTCCTCCTGAAATGCTCATCTGAATAATATCAGATTGTGTTGGATATTCAAGCGTAAGAGCGTAAGATGTGAAGACAGATAGACATCCTTCTCAACAAAATAGTCGGCACGAATAGAAGGAATAAGTGAAAATTCCTGCTTAAAAAATGACATCGGTATTGCACTTTCATGGGAGATATAAAGTAAATATCTGTTTTTCTGTCCAATCGAATTTCCCGGGTGAAGAAGATCATCATATTTATAGGTTTCATATCGTAAACCACAATTAGAGATAGAAGATAGAATCGAACCTTTTGTATTTAATTTTACTTGAGCTTCAAAGGCAGAGGTTGTATTCGTGGAATTGTAAGTGAAGGAGGTATTGTCATTAATATTTTCATAATTGCTTTTGTTAAATTGATAAAATAGAGAATTTGTGAAATCGTTTTTCCCAAACGGAATGTGTAATTCATTTTTAATATGAATCCTATCGGCTCTTACCCTGGCATCCTTGAACCAGACATAGTCGGTGGACTGCCCGGGAATTCCCTTATTCGCTTTATAGTAAAGCAGAGAAAAGTCAGAAGTGAAGTACTCTTTCAGGTTTGTACGGGATTGAAAAGCAAGAGAGCCCTCAATAATGTCATTGTTTGTACGCCTGACTGTTTTTTCTTCCTGTTCATTATAATAGCTGAAATCGTTTTTAGCTTTGTGTCCATACAAATTGCATAGAAAGGCAGAATTTCCAAGAGCAAAATTGTTTTGATAATTAATTGAGTAGTTTTTCCAGCTTCCTGCATGGAAAACGAGTTTGTGCGTGGGATATTGCGAAAGAGATTTTTTCAGCACAATATTCACAATACCGCCAATTGCAGATTCTCCGGACGTGCTGCCTGCATTATGAGAGATAACTTCCACGTGATCGATCATATTTATGGGAATTGAAGAAACTGTGTTTCCAGCCGCATTGTCTGTTTTTATACCGTCTATAAGACATACACAATGACGTGGTTCATAAGCAAAAAGCTGAAGTTGTTTCTCACCGGTTGAGCTTTCCTTTAATATCAATCCTGGATGGGATAAAATTAATTCCTGTGTACCCTTTTGTACGAGGTTGTCAGGAGTGAGTATTTCAACATCTGTAGAGGATAATTTGAGCGAAGTTCCTTCTTCTGTAATTACATTCAGTCCCTGTATTCTAATGGGGTCAATTGAAAGATAAATGATATTGCCCTTTGGATCATTAACAATAAATTCTCTGGTCTCATAACCTTGTGATGATATAATTATTCTGCATGGAATTTCGCTGCTGCGCAATAAAAAAATGCCATTCTTATCTGAAAGTGTAATATAATCAGCATGAGCAGTTTTTATCAACGCATACGGGATCGGATTTTCTGTTTTTCTGCTGAGAACACGTCCATGAATATCTGCTAAAACAAGCGCAGGTAGTATGAAAAGAATAGAAATGACAATAAATAATTTACTCATCTTGGCTCTCGTTTTGTGCATAATTATACAGTATATTCGGTTTACCCGTGAATGGATTTTTTGTAACTTCGATTGGGACTTGGAAAATTTTATTCAGTTCTTCTTTTTTCAGCACATCCTCAGTTTTGCCGTATGCAATTATGCGTCCTTTATCCATAATGAGTATCTTATTACAAAATTCTGCAGCGAGATTTATATTATGAGAGACTGCCAGAATAGTTTTGTTCTGTTCCTTATTTTGTTTTTGCAATAGCGAGAAAATTCTTATCTGATGATGAATGTCCAGATGGGATGCGGGTTCATCAAAAAGAAGAATATCCGTGTCCTGATTTAGAGCCCTGGCGATCATAATAAGTTGAAACTCACCGCCGCTCAGTTCACTTAGATACCGACCGGAAAGATGATTAATATTGAGCTCCTTTAAGATGTTTTCGGTTTGGACAATTTGCTCATTTGTGTAATTTTGCCAAAAACCAAGATAGGGATATTTTCCCATTAGCACAACATCCTGAACTGTAAAATCAAACTCAAAATGTGGTTGCTGTACCACAACCGAAACCTGGCGAGCACGTTCAATATCCGAGTAGTCAGAAAGTGGAATATTATGGAAGTAAATATCTCCCTGGCAGTCATTTATGTAACCACACAGGCACTTAATAAGCGTTGACTTGCCGGCACCATTTGGTCCGATCAAACCAACAAAATCATTACTGTTCACAGTAAATGAAATATTGTCAAGAACAGGTTTTTCGGCGTATGAATATTTTAAATTTGAAATTTTTATCATTTTTTATTGACGTTCACATACTTGTTTTGTATGTTTTAATAAAATATGATCATGGAGGTCATGATGAAAATATCGATCGATACCGATTACTGTTTGCGAGCTCTTCAGGAACTTGCATACCAGGATAGGGACAAGCCCTATTCCATTGTAAAAATAGCAACTAAGAGGAAAATTCCTCACAAATATCTCGAGAAGCTTTTCAGAAGATTGAGAATAGCCGGAATCGTTAAATCTGTAAAGGGGCGTAAGGGCGGCTATATGTTTACCCGCGATATTGACAAGATAACTACTAAAGATATCATAAAAGCGGCTGACGGTAGAACCAATATTCATAACTGTACTGATCGTAAAACCGAAAAGCTTTGCGAATTTCTCGATAATTGCTCGTTTAAGGATTTCTGGACTGATTTTAATACTCATATTAATGACTTTCTTGAATCTTATACACTTGCTGACTTTGTTAAAAAAGGAAAATAACTGAGTGTTCGATGAGCGATAAGGAAGTTTACCTCGATAGTTGTAAAACATCTCGCCTGGCGCCCGAAGTGTTGGATGCAATGATGCCTTATTTGACTGAGAAATATTGGTATCCCGGATCCTTTACAAGTATCGGGACCGAGATCGCAGAAGCGATCGAGCAGGCGCAGGAACTTGATGAATTAAAAGCTGCGATCAGACCGGATACGATCCTTGCTGCATTCACGCATGTGAATCATATTCTTGGTACAATTCAGGACTCAAGAGCGATACGAAATATCCTTGATCGGGCTGATCATAAGATATACCTTTTCATGGACTCCTGCGAAGCATATACCAAAATCCCACTCGATGTTGAAGAACTTGGTATTGATTCACTCTCTATATCTGCGCATAAATTCAACGGTCCTAAAGGTATGGGTATTCTCTATGTAAAAAAAGGAACGAAGATCGTCCCAACGCAATTCGGGATCACAAGGTTGTACAAACTGAAACCCGGGGCAATCAATATGCCGGGGATTGTGGGCACTGCAAAAGCTGTCGAGCTGGCATTTACAGATTTTGATAAGAAGATTGAGCGCTATAGAGAACTTCAGAAATTGCTTTATGACGAGATAATGAAGAGAATTCCAGATGCAGTTCTGAACGGACCACCACTTATAGAACGAAGTCCGGCTCATCTGAATGTGACATTCCGCTATATCGAAGGTGAGGCAATAATGATGATGCTAGATTTTGACAATATTCATGTTGAAACCGGCTCTGCATGCTCATCTCAGAACCTTCAGCCAAATTACATTCTGATGAATACAGGGCGAACTCATGAGGAGTCTCACGGCTCTGTGCGTTTTACTCTCGACAGATTTGTAACAAAAGACGATATCCTCAAAACTGTTGATGCGTTGGAAAAAACAGCAAAAGAACTTCGCCGAAGAAGTCCACTTGGTAAGAAGGAGCAATAATGGCTATTAAATATTCAGAACTGGTGATCGAGCATTTCAAAAATCCACACAATGTAGGAACAATAGATAAACCGGATGCATCTGCAACCGAAGGAAGTCCTGCATGCGGGGATCAGCTCACAGTGTATCTCAAAGTAAACCCGGAAACTCAGATCATAGAGGATATAAAGTTTCAATCCTATGGATGTGCGTCCAATATTGCCACCGCCTCGATAATTACAGATCTCGCAATGGGTAGAAATATAGAAGAAGCAAAACAGATAACCTGGAAACAGGCAGCTGACGAACTTGGCGGTCTGCCACCTATAAAAATGCACTGCTCTGTACTTGCAGTCGATGCGCTGCGATCAGCGATCAAAGATTGGGAGCATAAACACCTTGGCAAAGCAATTGATGATAGTCTCAATAAAAAGAACATCATAAAAGAACTTCAGAAGGTGATCTATGGGCAGATAGGCGTTGATATTGTGAGTTTGAAATTGCTTAAATATATTGGCGTTGACGAGAAAAATAATGTACTTCTTGAGATTGCCATCAAAAAAGACGACCCCTTTCTTGCTGACTTGAAGCATGAGATCAATGAGCGCATGGAGAAATTTCCTAAGATAGCTTCAGTTAAGATTTCGCTGGTTTAGAAACCAAACTCGGATAAACAGGGAAAGATGTAACCACCCAGCTTCACTTCGCTACGCCGTGGCAGGCGAAAGACATGAAAACAACGAAAAATGAAAGAATCCAACTTCATTTCATTACGTCGTGACAGGTAGAACGCTGATTACGCAGATTATGCTGATCATCACGGATTCAGAAAATATTTTTCTAAAATGTAACAGAATTATAGAATTAAGTGACTAAATTTTTAT
>MVCT01000022.1 GCA_002049945.1 Candidatus Cloacimonas sp. 4484_140 | reverse complement strand
TTGTTGAAGGTCCGCTCATGGAGTATTCGGGCCCACTGCTTGCTTTCTGGAAACTGGCACATTATATGATGTATGTATTCCTTCCTATGCTTCTTGTTATTCTTTTCTGGGGCGGAATGAGCTTTGCTTCTTTTGGTACGATCATGGCTGGTATCGGGAAGTACTTGCTTATAGTAGTTGTTATGATCTTGATAAGAAATACAAACCCACGTGTACGTATTGATACTGCAATTAATTTCTTCTGGAAATGGGCAAGCCCTCTTGCTCTTATCGCCGTAATTCTGGCAATCATAGGAGTGTAAATTATGGCATTCTATAATAAAATTATTAAAAAATCAATTTGGGTTTTCCACGTTAGTGCAAGTCCATGTAACAACTGCGATATTGAAATCCTCGACCTCATCACACCCGGATATGATATTGAACGCTTCGGCATCAAGCTTGTTGGTTCTGTACGTCATGCAGATGTTCTTCTTGTAACCGGAATAGTATCCTATAAAGTTGCACCACGCATCAAACAATTATATGAGCAGGCAGCAAAGCCAATTTTTGTGATCGGTATCGGAACCTGTACTGCAGGAGGAGCAACATTCAAAACAGGTTATAATGCAGCGGGGATGCCTCTTGAAAAGATCATTCCTGTCAATGCCTATGTGACGGGATGTCCCCCGAAACCCGAAGCTATGATAGATGGCGTATTAAAATTATTAGGAACATTAAAATGAGCGATAAATCCACAGAATTTTTTGAGAAATTTCAAGATAAAATAGCTAAAATTATTAAGAAGCCGAAAAGAATTTACTTCAATATAAAGAACGAAGACCTTAGAGAGATATCTGACTATCTCTTTAATACAATGGGCTGCCGTCTTTCTATATGTACTGCTACAGAGGTATATGACGGGCTCGAAGTTCTTTACCATTTCTCTGACGACACAACTGGAATTTATTATAATCCACGTGTCAAAACCGGTCTTGAAAATCCTGAGATTAATTCAATAACACCACTGATCGAAGGTGCGAACTGGATCGAAAGAGAAATGTATGATCTTTTTGGTATTAAGTTCAAAGGACATCCCGATTTGAAAAAATTGCTGACCATCAACAATCCGCATTTTAGTGAGGATGACCATCCAATGCGTTTTAATCGCAACAGAACAAAAGAGAAGTAACAGGTTTATGCAGAGGAGCATGTAATGAGCAAATGTAGAATTCCTTTAGGTCCTTTTCATCCACTGTTGGAAGAAGCGGAATTCTTTGATATAAAAGTCGAAGGTGAAAAAGTTGTTGATATTGAGATGGAAACCGGCTGGATGCATAGAGGTCATGAAAAGATATCCGAAACAAGATCCTATACACAGTCGATCTTTCTTGTTGAGCGTATTTGCGGAATTTGTTCGACTTCGCATCCCTTTGCAGCGGTCCATGCAATGGAAGATATTGATAATGTAGAAATACCCGAAAGAGCACAATATATAAGAATTTTTATCGGAGAGATGGAAAGAATTCACAGCCATCTTCTCTGGCTCGGTCTTGCAGGTCATTTTATTGGATATGATACGCTCTGGATGTGGACATGGAAATATCGCGAACCGGTTCTTCAAATTTTTGAAAAGGTTTCGGGCAACAGAAATCATTATGCAATGTTTCGTGTTGGCGGCGTTGGTAGAGATTTCGATAATGCATTGATCCCGGAAATTCATCCTGTTCTTGATATGCTGGAAAAGAAAATGCTTATGTTAGCTGGCGCAGTTAAAGATGATCCTGTTTTATGGTCACGTCTGAAGGGTGTAGGTGTACTCACAAAAGAAGATGCAATAAATTACTGTGCAAATGGACCCACTGCCCGTGCATCTGGTGTGGATATCGATGTGCGCCGCGATGACGGACTCGAGTACGATCTGATAAATTTTGATGTTATAGTATTGCCCAATGGGGATGTATATGACAAGCTTGTTTTACGTGTGCTGGAGATTATTGAATCTGTTAAAATCGCACGACAATGTCTCGATGCATTCCCCAAGGTTGGTGGTGAATATCTCAATAAAGTAAAGCATATTTCTCCCGGTGAAGGTATTGGACGTTATGAAGCTCCAAGAGGAGAGGTTTTCCATTACATACGCAGTGATGGCTCGAACCGTCCTCTTCGTCATAAAGTGCGTGCACCAAGTTTTTCTAATATTCCAACCTATAAAGCATCTTGTGTAGGTATCCCTCTTGCCGATGCACTTATTACCCTTGCTGCTGTTGATCCATGCTATTGCTGTACAGAACGAAGCATTCGCGTCATCGACGAAGATAATAAAAAATTAGAACATAATCTATTAACCATGTCTCGTGAGAAAACTGCAAATCTCAAGAAGGTAGTTGCCGGTAGCGAGAAAACACCCATTGATAGAATTTTTGAAGATTAGGATTTCAAGAAGAAAGGGTACATAAATGTGGAATAATTATCTATTTTTGCTTGTCGTTATCCCGATAATTGCAACAATTATTAATCTTTTTGTACCAAAGATTATAAAGAAACTGATCACTCTTGCTTCTGTGATTTGGTCGCTGGTGCTGAGTATCAAAGTATTCAGCGCAACTACATTGAGCTTTTCCTTATTTGGCTCAACGATTTTCCAGACCGATACGTTATCAAAGTTCATTTTGCTTTTTATAAACATTTTGAGCACGATCATATTGATTTACTGTCTTAAGAATGTGAACAAGGAATATGAAGGAAAGTTCTTTTTACTTTTCGCACTGACAGTCAGTTTCTGTAATGGCGTCGCAGTGAGTTCCAATATGATCGCTTTCTTAATTTTCTGGGGGCTTTCAGGTTTGCTTGTGTATCTATTCGGTATTTTGAATGCTCCGAAAAGTGCGGAGAGCTCAAGAAAAGCATTCATTATCATAGGAACATCAGACGTGCTTCTTCTTTTTGGATTAGCAGTGATGTATGTGGTGACACAGAATTCCGATCTTTACTTAACAAAAATTACTCTTTCGAGCGTGTTGACCTATATTGCATTCTTTTGCCTGCTTCTTGCTTCTTTTGCAAAAGCCGGTGCTTTCCCAATGCATACCTGGCTTCCTGACTATGCAAAAGATGCACCGATTGAAGCCGTAGCAGAACTTCCTGCTGCTATGGATAAGCTGCTTGGTATTTATCTTTTTGCACGTATAATGATGCATCTTTTTGTCTATCCATTTGCAATCCAGGCGATCATCATGATAATAGGTGCGCTTACGATAATTTTTGCAGTGATGATGGCGCTTGTTCAGCACAATGCGCGTAAGCTGCTGGGATATCATGCTGTTAGTCAGGTTGGGTATATGATATTGGGAATTGGAACCGGTAATCCAATTGGTATTATCGGCGGACTTTTCCACATGCTAAATAATGCAATTTACAAATCAAGCTTGTTCTTATCTCTTGGTTCTGTTGAAAAGAGGACAGGAACATCCGAACTTGAAGATCTTGGTGGTCTTGCCAGAAAGATGCCACTCACCTTTATCGCTGCGCTGATAGGAGCTCTTTCTATATCGGGTATTCCACCATTGAATGGGTTCTTCTCAAAATGGATGGTCTATCAAGGTATTTTGAAAACCGCTTCACAGCATGGGTCAATCTGGCAGATCGTACTAAATGTCTGCTTTGTCCTCGCTGTTTTTGGAAGTGCGCTTACCCTTGCCAGTTTTATTAAATTCATACATGCAATATTCTTGAGCAAATTACCAAAAAAATATGAAGGCGTGAAAGAGATCAGTTTCAATAACTGGTTTGCCAATCTTTTACTCGGCGCTCTTTGTGTGATTTTTGGCGTGCTCGTATTTGCAATTCCTGTGAAATTATTCTTACTGCCTATAATTGGCGCAGGATCTATTAAAACATTGCTTTTGGGATTTTATAGTTCAAAGATCATACTTTATTTCTTTGCCGCATCGATTCTGCTCGGTCTTATAATTTATCTTGTATTTAAAAAAATCCGCTTTGATGATGAATATGTTGGAACCTATCCCACAACTGAAGAGCATAGAGCTACAGGTGTTGAGTTCTACAATGAAATTTCTTCGATGAGCCCCTTTAATAAGATCTACAAGTGGGCAAACAAGAAGTATTTTGATATATATAAATGGGGAACAGTGTTCTCCTTATGGCTTGGTAATGTGTTTCATAACCTGCATTCCGGTTTGTTGCATACCTATGCGATTTGGATGCTTGCCGGCTTGGTTGTTGTTACAATAATTTTATTGAGTGCAATTTAGTTTAAGTATAATATTATGAACCACACGTCTTCACTACGTTTCAGTCTTCGCTACGCTACGCCCCGACAGGACGCCGTTGCAGGCGAAATACACCCGTCTTCTCTGCCAGCTGGCGGAACATGGTGTAGCCGAATGGTTAAAAGTATTTATATGTAGGAGGCCTTAAGTGCCAGTTGATATTTGGTTGTACTTTATTTTAGGATTCATGATAATCGGTTCGATTGCATGTCTGGAAATAAAGAATATACTTTCTTCGATCATCACAATTGGTGTGGTTGGATTAGGTCTGTCTTTAGCGTTCCTGTTTTTAGGAGCTCCGGATCTTGCTCTTGTCCAGTTTGTGTTTGAAATCCTCTGCATGATAATTTTGATCCGTGCCTTTGCGAAACGTTCTATCGAAGTCCGAGCTCTTCGAAGAGATGTGCCCGAAACGATCATAGCTATCGTGATTCTGGCAAGCATTTTTGTGTTGAGCATCTTTGCATTCAAAGATCTGCCATCATTTGGAAAGCCGATCGTGCGAGTTGCAGAGCGTTATCTCGCTCAGGCAGGAGTGGAAACCGGTTCTCAAAATATAATCACCGCAGTTATTCTAAACTATAGAGTATATGATACATTGGGTGAGGTTACTGTACTATTTACCGCAATTTTGGGTACATTTACCATATTACGTAAAACAGGGAGGAAGAAAAGACATGCAGAATAATTTTCCCAATGAAGGTATGTCCGTAATTGTAAAGACAATTACTCGTTTTACTGTCTGGTTGATCTTCTTATATGGTCTTTATATTGTAATTCATGGCCATCTTTCTCCCGGTGGCGGTTTTGCAGGCGGCGTGATCGTTGCCCTTTCTTATGTTCACTTGACACTGGCGTATGGTAAGAATTTTGTGCTGGAGCGCGTGGATAAATTTGCTATGAACAGTTTGGAAGCTATTGCAGCGATCCTTATCGTTCTCACAGGTATCGTCGGCTTATACATCACGGGTTATTTTTTCGCAAACTTTATGGGAGTTGGCAAATTGTACACGCTTCTCAGTGCTGGATACATCCCGATGCTGAATATCTTTATTTGCGTGAAGGTAGGTATGGGATTGTATCTTGTGTTCTACTATTTAGCCAGTTTTAAACCCAAGGAAGGATAAGAATATGATATTATATCTAATGTGCTTTTTCCTCTTTTTGGTCGGCGTGTATGGTGCGATCACAAAAAGAGATCTGATTAAGATAATACTTGCAATTGGTATCATGGGTTATTCCGTAAACCTGTTCCTTGTTTTGCTTGCCTATCGTACAGGTGCGCTGGTTCCGATCCTTAAAAAAGGACTGGATATTCCAGCCAGCATGATGGTCGATCCACTTCCTCAAGCAATTGTGCTGACGTCAATCGTCATTGAGCTGGGTATCACCGCACTCATGGCTGCGCTTGCGATCAGGATCTATCAAAAATATGATACCTTTGATATTACGAAGATCAGGAGATTACAAGGATGATATTATCACAGTTTATTTTCGTTCCGTTACTCGCCGCATTTCTCATAGTTCTCTTTGCCCGTAAAAAAGAAAATTTTGCTGCTGCTATTGCCCTTGCTGCTTGTGCGTGGATTTTGATCGTTTCGTTCATTGCGTTCTTTAAGCTCCCTTCCCACGGAGGTATGATCCTAAACAATACAAGTGGATGGAAAATACCATACACGATCTGTTTGATTTTGGATAATCTGTCTTCCTTTATGCTGATAGTAGTGAATCTTGTTGCCTTTCTTTCAGCATTCTATGCGATCCAGTACATAAATCATTTTACAGGGAAGTGGAATTTCTTTGCACTCTTTATGCTGATGTTGACCGGAATGAATGGAGTGATACTCACGGGTGACTTCTTCAACTTGTATGTTTTCATGGAGATATCGCTCTTTTCTGCCTATGCTCTTGTTGCATTTGGTACGGAATCTGAAGAACTCGAGGCAGCATTCAAATATGCTACGATGGGCGCGATTACTTCCACAATGATTTTGTTTGGTATTGGAATTCTTTATAGTTATACTTCCACGCTTACAATGGCGGATGTCGGACTCCAGCTGAGAAGTGGCGGAACTCCGAAAATGATTTTCTTGGTTTACGGCTTGTTCATCGCAGGTTTTGGATTGAAAACTGCACTCGTTCCATTCCATGCGTGGCTTCCAGATGCGCATCCATCAGCCCCTGCACCGATCTCTGCAATGCTTTCCGGTGTGCTTATCAAAACGCTCGGCGTGTATGCGCTTGTGCGAATATTCTTTAATGTATTCGGAGCGCCAACTGTTGTGTTACAGATCCTTATGCTACTTGGAACTCTCTCTATCGTAATTGGAGGTTTTCTTTCAATTGTTCAATGGGATTTCAAACGATTGCTGGGATTTAGCAGTGTCAGCCAGATCGGATATGTGGTGATAGGTTTTGCACTTGGCACACCCCTCGGTATTCTTGGCGGCATTCTTCATCTGTTCTATCATGCGATCTTCAAATCCCTGCTATTCTTAGACAGCGGAGCTGTTGAATATGCAACCGATACACGGGATTTGCGACAGCTGGGTGGTCTTTCAAAAGAACTCAAAGTTACTTCGGCAACTAACATGGTTGGAACATTATCAATATCCGGAATTCCACCATTTAATGGGTTTTTCAGCAAACTGATCATCATTATTGCCTGTATTTCTGCAGGTCAGATCGTTATAGGTATTATTGCAGCACTGGTGAGCATTGTAACACTTGCATACTTCCTTAAGGTTCAAAAGCATGCTTTTTATGGTAAGAAGGGTTCGGCAAAAGTGCTGGAAAAAGTCCCCTTTGCCATGAAAACTGCAATGATCATTCTCGCTGCCCTGTGTCTTATCAGTTCAGCTATTATGATACCATCAATTAGAAAAAATTATCTGAATCCCATAGTGGAAACCGTTATGGGAAGAACTTCATATATCGATAAAGTCGAGCCCTATCTTGATAATGGGAGTGTTAAATGAAAGTAGAAACAAAAAGTCGTATCGTTGTTTTTTCTCTATCCTTATTAGTTTGGATATTGATAACGACGGTTTTCAGTATTCCCTCTTTGGTCGCAGGTATCATCATGGCATTAATCACTGCGATCTTTGCGGGAGAGATGCTGATCGTAACTGAAAGAAAATTTCATTTGAAACGAGTATGGTATACAATTGAGTATCTTTTTAAATTTACATGGGAACTGATCAAAGCAAATTTTAACGTTGCATACATTGTTATCCATCCTCTTCTTCCTATAAAACCCGGGATCGTGAAAGTGAAAACAAAGCTGAAAAGAGATTCTGCGCTTACAATGCTTGCAAATTCAATAACACTAACTCCCGGAACACTTACGGTAGATATCGATGTTGATAACCAGATTTTATACGTGCACTGGATCTATGTAAAATTTACCGATATAGAGCAAACCACAAAAGATATAGGCGGTCGGTTTGAAAAATTGCTTGAGGAGATATTTGAATGAGAGTTTTTAGATGGTTCATCGGTTTACTTTTCATTGCAGCATTCTTTGTGATAAATTTTGTTGTATTTACAGATATTCCCTTCAACTATAAGTTGATCAATGTGCTCCTTTTCTGCTCGCTTTTCATCCTAATACGAGTGGTGAAAGGACCTTCAGTTGCAGACCGTATTGTAGCTATTGATATTCTTGGTATTCTGATCATCGGAGTATGTGCGATTCTCGCGATTGCCTTGAAGCGCTCATATTTCATAGACGTTGGAATTGCATGGGGCCTTCAAAGTTTCATAGGAACTTTGGCTCTCGCAAAATTCTTAGAAGGGAGGTCGCTCGATGCCTGATTTAGCAATCAATCAAATTATCGGATATGTCATTATCTGCATTGGTGTTATTTTTGATCTTTTTGGTGTGCTCGGACTTGTTCGCCTTCCAGACGTGTATAATCGTCTTCAGGCAGCAACAAAAAGTGTGACTTTTGGTTCTGCCGGAATCCTGTTTGGTGTATTCGTTTACTCCGGTTTTACTGCAATGGGCTTTAAGGCAATTTTAGCCGCAATATTTATCCTGTTGACATCACCGGTTTCTGCTCATGCAATTGCAAAAGCTGCCCATAAAGCAGGAATCAAACTGACCGACAAGACAGTTATTGATCTATATCAAGAAGATAAAGAATTACAGAAATAACAGATATGAGCCACGAAAACACACAAAAACGCACGAAAAAAATATTGCCTATTTATATGAAAAATAACAAAAATAAATTTTGTGTCCTTTTGTGTGTTTTTGTGGCTAAAAACAGTAATTAAATATGAACCCCGAAAATATACAAAAAAACATAAAAGAAGATATTATATTCAAAGATGAATGTTACAAAATCATCGATTGTGCTTTCACGGTATGGAAAGAATTGGGTTATGGCTTTTTGGAGAATGTTTACAAAAAAGCTTTAGTCATTGAATTAAATAATAAGGGATTTAATGCAGAAACAGAACATCCAGTTGAAGTATTTTATAAGGGAAAACAAATTAGTAAATATTTTGCAGATGTTATGGTTGATAGAAAGATAATATTAGAATTAAAAGCCGAAGATAAATTGAATTTAATTCATCAGGCACAGGTTATTAACTATTTAAAAGCTTCAAGGATTAAAGTTGGTTTGCTTATAAATTTTGGAAAAAAGAAATGCGAATTCAAAAGATTAATATTTTAGTAATTTTGTGGCTAAAAAGAATCATAGACGAGCCACGAAAACACATAAAAAAGCACGAAAAAGATATTGCCTATTAATATGAAAAATAATAAAAATAATTTTTGTGTCCTTTTGTGTAATTTTGTGGCTAAATATATCGGGAGAATAAAATGATCATTCCAAAACTTCGTGAATTAGGTGAAGCTATGGTGTCACTATTTTCAAAACCAGTAACAAGTAAATATCCTTTTACAAAAAAGCCCTATGAGCCGGTAAAACAGTTCAAGGGAAAACCAAAATATAATGAAGAAGAATGCGTAGGGTGTGGTTCTTGTGCTCAAGTGTGCCCAGCCGGTGCGATCGATCTTACGGATATTCCGGAAGAGGGAAAACGTATATTGCAAGTTAATTACACGAATTGCATTTACTG
>MVCT01000021.1 GCA_002049945.1 Candidatus Cloacimonas sp. 4484_140 | reverse complement strand
GTCTCAGCTAAGCTCACACTCCCCTATTTATTCAATCCTTACTACTTTTTATTAATACCTTCAAGTTGGGCTTTAAACTGCTGGAATGATTTATTTTTCGGATTCTGTTTGATCAGTTCATCCATGTAGTCAACAGCTCTTTCGGCATAGTCGGGATTGCTCCTTACAATGTTTATATATCTGTTGAGGAAATAGTGCTGATCAGTATGTTTAATAATGAAATCTTCAAGAGTATTGAGAGCAGTTGCAATATCCTCATTTTTCACAAGAAACTCTACTTCAAGATATATAAGCTGAGCATCTTCAGGATTCTTTTGTAATAGGGGTTCGATCACGCTCAGAGCGCTGTCGTACAAGCCCATTTCGTAATAGAGATTTGCAAGACTCGGTAAGTATCTATCCTTTTCTTTCACAAAATCCATTGCCTTCTTGAGATACTTAACTGCATTCTCGTAATCTCCATTCTGATAGAAGGTTGTGGACATACGCATAAAATCGGCCCCATAATTGTTGATCAGACGCTTCATGTTCTCGTCTTTGTAGAGATCTTCATTGTAGATGGAGTTATATTCAAACACATTTTCAATATTATGATTAAGTCGAGGAGCATTTATCTGATATTTTGCCTTTGTCGAGACCAATCTGTCCGCCATGCCTTCGCTCTGAAGATATTCATCGAAACTTACACGGTCTGCGACTGTAACCGCAAAGTATATTGGTCGTTTACCATAGTTATCTTTTATGATCTGCAAAACCATCTGATCTTTAACGAAGAGTTGTTTATCCTTTGGAAAAGTGAGCTTTATATCGCCGACCCTGAAATTCGCTTCATTGGCAAGTTGGATCGGATGAAGCGCATCGATCTGTTTATCAGATAAATTGATCTCAATGCCTTCAAAATCTCGAAGTTGTTTTATATACCATGGTGTATTGAGAAGACTAAGATTTGCGACAGAAACATCCTTACGAATGCCACCAAGGTCCTTCTTAGCCATATAAGCTTCATTCAGTTTGGTCTGTGTTTTTCTTGGAATATCTTCCTTATCTGAAATTGAGAATCCTTTGATCTCTTCGAAGAGAAGTGTATCTTCCTCAAGAAAATACTCTTCTGCATTAGGATCATAAACTGCCTGAGAGTACCAGAGCGGGAATGTATCATTATCACCGTTCGTGAAAATTATGGCATTTTTATCAAGTCCATTTAAGAAATTGGTACCGTACTCGAGTGAAAGAAGTTCCTGGCTTCTGTCATTTTTATGATAATGAGAAGCCATATTTATTATCGGCAAAGTAGCAAGAAGACAAAGTGCAATGATCGAAAGTATCTTCGATCTCTTTCTTAGATATCGCACGATTCCCATTGCTCCAATGCCCATCCAAAATGCCCACAGCATATAAGCAGTGATGAAAAAGTACGGTCTGTCTCGAACTTCTGCAGACGAGAGATTCATCACAAGTATCATAGCAATGCTTGCCATGATGAAAAATGATGCAAGGTAAATGAATGAGCGCTTGCTTTTTTTGAATTGATAGTAAAAACCGGTCAAACCGAGTGCAACAACAATGAATTGGAAAATCGTATGTATAAACTGTCTTGATACATTCAGAAAATTACTTATGACCTGAGCATCAAAGAACTGCCAGCTGAAATATCTGAGGAAATGAAAATCGAGCTGCATGAAAATTGGAGCACGCCGTATAGTAAAACTGGTCGGACCATACTGCTTCCTGAAGACATAATCCATGAACCGCTGCAACGTTGACGGATCACCTTCATTAATGAAAGGATCTGCTGCTGCACGTATCGGAAGGATGAGGTGTGTGCTCAGACCGAGAATAACCATCAACAGCGCAAAAAACCACACTTGCGGCTGCACGTAATCTCTAAGGTAATATATCAGCACACTTATAACAAAAAGTGCAAAGATATATTTTCCAAGACTGCCTTGTCCAAATCCGGTTCCCACAAGATAGAAAATATAGTAAAGAGCAAGTCCTATGACCACGAAGATCGCAAGTTTTTTATAGAAATTCTTATCAAATTTTAATAATGGAAGAACTACGATCAGCAGTACTGCCGGTGCGATTTGCAATGTCGTCTGATGCACGCTGAATCCGAGAAAGAATAGATACACGATGAGTAGTAATATATTCTGATGGTTGAAGTTCTTTTGCTTTTCAGTCCAGATTAGCGTTAGCCATATAATAAGTGCTATGAAGAATGATAATCCTCCATACACCTCCGCTTCGATCGCATTTAACCAGAATTCTTGTGAAAAAGCGATAAAGAGCGCACCAAAAACTCCTGCAATATATGCATATATCTGTTTGGTTTCCCAGATTGCAACAAGCTTCACAATAGAGAGATAGACAAAAAGAGAGGCAAAACAGCTAAAGAAAATTGAAAGCAGACTTACTTTCTGAGCATGTGAAAGTCCAAACGGGAGGAGTGTGAAAAATTTCCCGAGTAGTATATAAAATGGATTTCCCGGAGGATGTGGAACACCAAGAATTGAGCTGCATGAAATATACTCACCGCAATCCCAAAATGAGAGTGACACAGGTTTTGTGATATAATAGATAATAAAAACAGACAGAAAAACAACCAGTCCGATTATGGCATTTGTTCGCCTGTCGATCGTGCACTTATTTTCAAAGTTCATAGTATTATTTTTTGTTATTGTTACCTTTTATGGCGTCGAGATGGCATTCTTTAAGGCACAGTTCGCACTCTATGCAATCATCGGTAATTATGTATTGTGTGACGTCTTCGACTATTGCGTTTTCCGGGCATACTTCAACGCAGGCGCCGCATTTAATACAATCAGAGGTTATAATAAAGCTCATAATACTTTAAATCTCCATAATTTCTTTATCTTTATGATCGACAATTTCGTCTATCTTTTTGGTAAATTCATCAGTAATTTCTTGAATTTCATCCAAACCATCTTTGGAATTATCTTCAGAGATAGTGCTGTCTTTTTCGAGTTTTTTAATATCATCATTTGCAGTTCTTCTTATATTTCGAACTGATATCTTTGCTTCTTCTCCATGCTTCTTCACCAACTTGCCAAGATCTTTTCTTCTATCTTCAGTAAGAGGTGGAAAAGCAAGCCGGATCACATTGCCGTCATTTTGCGGTGTGATGCCAAGGTCAGAAGCAAGTATCGCTTTTTCAATAACTTGCAACATATTCTTTTCCCACGGATTGATGAGTATCAGTCGGGCTTCAGGTACAGAAATCGTACCTACATGATTAATAGGAGAGGGCTGTCCGTAATAATCTACTGAAATATCATCGAGAAGTGAAATATTAGCTTTACCGGTTCGAATTTTCATGAGCTCTTTTCGAAGCGCTTCAATGGTTTTATCCATTTTGTCGCGAGTGTCCTTGTAAATCGACTCTAATTCTTGCATTATTAACTCCTCTTGTTCCTCTTGTTATCATCCGGTGTTACATAACTATTCATACTATATACCAGATTTTACAACCTGTCCGTCAATATGCTACTCTATGATACTTCCAAAATTATCTTCAAAAACAGCTTTGGAAATATTTCCGAGTTCTTTGATATTGAATACTTTAATTTTTAAATGATTATTTTTTGCCAGTGAAATAGCTGTAAGATCCATAACTTTGAGATTTAATTCAATATAATCAGCGTAAGATATTGTATTGAAAAGAGTTGCATCGGGAAATTTTACAGGATCTCTGTCATAGACGCCATCAACCTTTGTTCCTTTGAACAGGATATCTGCTCCGATTTCAAGAGCTCGCAGAACTGCTGCTGTATCTGTAGTGAAATAAGGATTTCCTGTACCGCCTGCATACAGTCCGACTTTCCCTGCACGAAGTGCTGCCTGAGCACTTTCCGATGAGAAGCAAGTACCGATCGATGCAACGGATTTTGCAGTAAATATTTCAGAGAGTACATGATATTCACGTAATTTTTCATTAAGCACAATGGCATTTTGTACAGTTGCAAGCATGCCGATGGCATCAGCTTCAGGACGTCTCATACCTTCGATTGCAGATGTGGCTCCACGGAAAAAGTTACCACCACCAATTACAATGCCGAGTTCCAATCCCTTTGTGTGAAGATCAACAAGCTCTTTGACAATCCGTGTTACAGCTTCATTTTCAATACCAAAGGAATTTTGCCCCTGTAGTATTTCTCCGCTGATCTTAAGCAGGATTCTCTTGTATCTCACGTTAACTTCCTATTTGATAACGCGCAAATCTCTTAATACTGATATTCTCACCCAATTTTAACACTGCATTGGAAATAAGCTCTTTGATCGTGATGTCTTCATCCATTACAAGTGGTTGGTCGAGCAGACAATTCTCAGTATAATATTTTTGTAGCCGTCCTTCCACGATCTTTTCCACTATCTTTTCCGGCTTACCTGCATTAAGAGCTTGCTCTTTATAAATTTCTTTTTCGTCTTCAATAATTTTAGGGTCAATATCGTCTTTTGAGAGCGCCATAGGGTTGGTTGCAGCAATGTGCATTGCGATCTGATTTGCCATTTCCTGAAAATCATCAGTACGTGCAACGAAATCTGTCTCACAGCTCAATTCAAGCAGCACACCCAGTTTTGCGCCTGGATGAATATATGCATGAATTATGCCTTCGCTTGAATCTCTGCTTGCCTTCTTCTCTGCCTTTGCAATTCCTTTCTTACGTAGGACCTTCACTGCTTCATCAACGTTCCCATTCACTTCAGCCAATGCTTTTTTACATTCCATCAGACCTACATTTGTTTTATCTCGTAACTCTTTAACCTGTTTTGCTGTAATTTTCATAAATAACTCCGTATATTATTTTTGATGAACCAATCCAAGATGGATCTTCAAGCCGCGTTTTGATGAAAAGGTTTTTCCGCATTCCGGACATTCAAAACGTTTTTCTTTTTTATTCTCGCGATCCTCTTTAGGTTCTTTTTTCTCTTTTTTATTCTTTTTTGGCTTCTTTGCTTCTTTCTTTGAAATCTCTTTTTTTGGTTTTTCAACTTTTTCAACTACTTCGATTTCTTCTATAATTTCAGTAACAGTATCACCATCTTTTTTGACATCTACTTCTTCTACCTCTTCTATTTCAACCGCTTCTTCTTTTCCATCTTTGGCTTCTGTTTCAGATTCAGAGATATCTCCACCTTCGGAAGCTATTCTCTTTCCTTCAATGACAGCATTTGCTATGATATCACAAATAAGATTTACAGATTTCATAGCGTCATCATTACCCGGAATTACATAATCAATACCATCTGGATTTGCATTAGTGTCGACAATAGCAATAATTGGAATATTAAGATTTTTCGCTTCGCTTACTGCATTTTTTTCATATACAATATCAGCAATAAATAATGCTGCCGGCATTTCTTCCATATCCCGAATTCCACCAAGAGCGCTCTGAATTTTATCATACTTTCTTTGCATTTTGAGCACTTCGAGTTTGGTGAATTTATTGATCTCACCAGTCTCATTTAACTTATCAAATTCATCGAGTTTTGAGATGCTCTTTCGGATAGTTTTCAGATTTGTTAACGTGCCTCCATACCATCTATGACTGATATAGAATTCATCACATTTTTCAGCAGCATTCTGAATACCTTCAGAAACCTGCTTTTTTGTACCCACAAAAAGGACTCTTTTGCCTTTTGCAGCAAGTTCTCTGACAAAGTAATACGCTTGATTGATAGCTTCAAGGGTTTGTTTAAGATCAATGATGTGAATCCCATTCCTTTTGATGAAAATATACCTTTTCATCTTAGGATTCCAGCGTCGAGTTTGATGACCAAAATGAACACCAGCCTCGAGAAGACTTTTCATTTCAATGACACTCATACGTGTCCTCCAACGGTTTTTTATTTTAACTTCATCAACACCGCATTTATTCAAATGTGACGAACACCGTTTGCAGCTCAGAAGTTAATTGATTTAATATTTTTTATCTCTTTGAATACTGATATGCTTTACGTGCTTTTGCAAGTCCGTATTTCCTACGTTCCTTCTCACGCGCATCACGGGTAAGAAGTCCTTCTTTTTTCAGGATCGGACGCAATTCAGGATCGTACTCCAAAAGGGCTCTGCTGATACCAAGACGGATTGCACCGGCTTGTCCGGAAAGTCCTCCACCGCGAACATTGACCTTCATGTCAAATCGCTCTGATTGGTCAATAAGCTTGAAAGGTTCTTCAACGATCATCTCAAGAGTTTCTCTGCTAAGATAATCCTTCATAGGTTTCTTATTAATGATTCTTTTCCCGGTTCCTTTGGATAAACGAACACGTGCAACAGCGTTTTTACGCCTGCCAACTGCATCAAAATATTGCATATATATTTCTCCTAAAATTAAGAAATTTTAATTTCTTCAGGTTGTTGCGCCTGATGATTGTGGTCATTGCCTGTATAAATTTTCAATCTCTTGAGCATCCTATCGCGAAGCTTGTTTTTAGGAAGCATACCTTTCACTGAATGATATACAATATGCTCGGGTCTCTTCTCCAGCATCTGCTGGAAAGAGGTAACTCTCTGTCCACTTGGATATCCGGAATATCGCTTATATTCCTTTGCAAATTCCTTTTGACCTGTAACTTTCACTTTTCCTGCATTCAGTATTATTACGAAATCTCCCATATCAAAGAATGGAGTGTAGGTCGGTTTATGCTTTCCACTGAGAAGTCTTGCTACTTTGGTAGATAATCTGCCAAGCACAACATCGTCTGCGTTTATCACATACCAGCGATGCTCAATTTCATCGACTTTTGGCAATGTTGTTTTCATTATGTCTCCTAAAAATTATATCTTCGCTTATATAACGTTATTTATGATATTTACATAAAGTAGAGCCATAAAATTTGTGCCCATAAACCCTTGTCAAGTTTAACAATTGCAAATAAACACTGCCTGCTAATGATCCGTAAAATATAGTTTTAATAAAAATAATTCAAGTCAGAATTGTATGAAAAATATTAATTTCTAATAAAATTTCAAAGGATGTAGATTACAAAAAATATATCCATGATTCCACTCTAAAAAGTTCAATTTAAGAAATATAGAAACCGTTGAATCGGTTTCCAAATATTTGAAAATTTTCTAACATATCTCTAATCATAACCTTTTTAGAGCAAGCTCATCCATCTTTTAAAATATCTGTTGCAAAACTTCAGTGATTTAATAATTTAAAAACTAAGATTTGTCATCCTCGAGGAGTGAGTTTTAACTCACGACAAAGGATCTCCCAAGTGGATAAACTAACGTTCTTGCGAGATTCACTCCGTATTTTCCCCTGCATGATAGACCAATAACTTGGGAGATTCTTCGTTCCGCTGCGTTCCATTCAAGAATGACAATTTTTCATATCTGCTACGAAAATTCAGTTATTTTATTTATGTTGTGCTTCTTGATGCTTACTGTCCATTTACTCCATCTTCTTAAGAAACTTATAGTAATCACTGTCAGTAGTCATGATGATAGTATTTTTATTATCAATTGTTTTTTCATAAGTTTCCATGGTTTTCAGGAATTCATAAAATTCAGGATCTCTGTTATATGCATTTGCATAGATTTTGATAGCCAGGGCATCTGCTTTACCTTTGATCTCTTGAGCTCTCTGATAAGCTTCCGATTGAATTTGGTCCAGTTCTCTTTGCATTTTACCCAATATCTCGGAAGAATTCCCCTTTCCTTCTGACAGATATTTTGCAGCGATCTTATTCCTTTCTGAGATCATTCTTTCAAACACTTTTGACTGAACTTCCTGATTATAATTCAATCTTTTTATACGAACATCGATCAGATTGATACCATACTCCGCTACTTTAATGTTTGCAAGTGCAAAGATAGAATCTGCAATTACCTGCCGACCATTAATGATTTTTACTTTGATAATATCTTCCAATTTACTATCAGAATATTCTAAAGTAAATGTCATTTCTCTATTGGAACTTCTAACAAGTTCCAGCAATATATTGGAGCTTATAACGTCACGTGTTATTCCGCTGATAATGTCATCCAGTCTGCTATGTGCATTGTATTCATAACGAGTTGTCTCATAAAACTTCAAAGGGTCAACGATCTGCCAGCGTGAAAAAGTATCGAGCCAGATATATCGCTTATCTGAAGTTGGTATTTGCTTAGCATCACCGTCCCATTCCAGTATCCTTTTATCAAAATAATGTACCTTCTGGAAAAAAGGGATCTTGATGTGCAATCCGGCATCTTTAATTGCATCACCCATTGGTTTACCGAATTGAGTGATGATCACCTGTTGTCTTTCATCTACAATATAAAAAGCATTGAACAATACGATAAGCGCTAATATAGATATCAAAATTAGAAATATATGTAGTTTTTTCATCTTATTTTCCTCCTTGATCAAGATTCAGTAACGGTAATATGCTATTCTGAGCATCATCAACAATGTATTTCTTTTCAACTTTGGGAAGCACCTTTTCCATCATTTCCAGATAGAGTCTTTTCCTGGTTACAGTTTTGGAATAACGATACTCATTGTACATCTGGATAAAGCGGTTGGCATCACCGTTTGCTCTGTTTACTCTATTGACCGCATAACCTTCAGCTTCTTCAACGGTTCTCTTCGATTTTCCTTCAGCTTCAGGGATTACCTGATTATATTTTTCCCATGCTTCATTAATGATCCTTTCTTTCTCCTGTTTTGCTGAATTCACATTATTAAAAGCTGGCTGAACTGCTTTAGGTGGATTTACATTTTGCAGGTTTATCGTAACGATCTCCAAGCCGGCATTATAAACATCAAGCTGCTCTTGAAGCATTATCTGCGACTTATCAGCGATCTCTTTCCTGTTAAGCACAATAACCTCGTCTACGCTGCGGTCTCCAACAACTTCCCGAACCACAGATTCTGATACATCATGCATTGTCTCTTCCACATTCCTGACATTGAACAAATATTTTACAGGATCCTTAATTCTGTATTGAACGATCCATTCAACATCTGCAATATTCAAATCACCTGTAAGCATAATTGCTTCTTGGTTATAACTTTGTGTAGAGTATTTTGTACGAACACCGGCTTGTAATGTTCTAAATCCAAATTCTTCCTTAAATACATGTTTAACTTTTACCTTCGTAAGCTTATCTACACCGAACGGAATCTTGAAATGTAGTCCCGGCTGTGTGGTAGAAAGATATTTTCCAAATCTCTGGATAACACCCACTTCTTCCGGATTTACAGTATATAAACCCGTAACAAGGAAAACAATCGCTGCCAGTATAATCACAACCACAGTTATCATTCTCCGCGATACCTTGATCTGCCGAAAATTAATATCCTCGAATTTTGGTATTGTCGCTTTCATTCTATCTCCTAAAATTTCGCAC
>MVCT01000020.1 GCA_002049945.1 Candidatus Cloacimonas sp. 4484_140 | reverse complement strand
ATGATTGGGCTCAAGGTTTTTATATGGAAATTAAAATTATCAAAAATGGAAATTTATCCAAAATATGTAACTGCGACAAGGAAATTACTTCCCTATTGCTTCTGAAGAAGGAACGCTTTCAGTTTCAATATGTTGTTGTTGCTGTGAAGATAGATAATATCATTTATCCTCTGGATTATATTATTGATTCCGACTGCACTGTAGAATATGTGCATATCGGCACGAGAGAGGGCTTGCGTATCTATCAAAATTCTCTTATTTTTGTTTTCATGCGTGCTGTAAATGAGCTTTTTGAGCTCCCCAAAATCCAGGTAAAACATTCTCTTGGTGATGGCTGTTATATTGAGACTTTTTCCAGATTTTTACTTACTAAAGATGACGTAGAGAAGATAAAAAAGAGAATAGAGCACTTGATAACTGAGAATGAACCTTTCGAACCTCTGTATCTTTCCAAAAGACAGGCATATCAATACTTTAAAAAAGATGAGATCAAGCTTCAAATGCTAGATTATTATCACCAGAAGAACATTCTTATCTATAAATATGGCGAGCTTTATGATTTCTTTAATGGACCCCTCGTTCCATCAACCGGCTATCTTAAGCTTTTTGATCTGAAGTACGTACCTCCAGGTCTTATACTTAGATTTCCCTCTGTTGATTATCCGGACAGGATCGGAACATTCCGCCCTTTGCCCAATCTGTTAAAAATTTTCACAGAATATGAACGCTGGGGTAATATACTTAATCTCTCATACGTTGCATCGCTGAACCAAAAAGTGGAAAATTTTGAGATAAATGAGATCATTCAGATTTCCGAAGCACTGCATGAGAAAAAAATCGCTGAGATTGCCGAAGATATTCACCAAAAAAGAAATTCGGGAATTGTTGTTCTGATTTCAGGTCCTTCTGCGTCCGGCAAAACTACTTTTGTGAAACGGCTCGCAATTCAGTTGAAAGTGATTGGGCTTTCACCTTTTGTAACCTCTCTTGATAATTATTTTTTAGATAGAGAAAGAACTCCGAAAGACGAGCAGGGCGAATACAATTTCGAATCCATCCATGCACTCGATAAAGAACTGATAAATGAACACGTTGAAAAATTACTTACCGGTGGAGAGATCGAGATCCCCAAATACAATTTCAGAGACGGAAAACGTGAAGAACATGGCACGAAATTCCATATCGATGAAGATCAAATATTAATTTTAGAGGGAATTCACGGATTGAACGATGTCCTGACTCCATCTATAAAAAGAAAAAATAAATATAAAATCTATGTGAGCGCGCTCACGCAACTGAACTTAGATAATCTTAATCGTATTTCAACCTCGGATACACGCATTATCCGCAGAATTGTCCGCGATACATTTTTCCGTGGGTATGATGCAGAACAGACCATAAAACGCTGGGATTCCATTCGGGCAGGAGAAAGGAAATTTGTTTTTTCCTTTCAGGAGGAAGCAGATGTCATGTTTAACTCTGCACTTGTGTATGAACTTGGTGTTCTGAAAAGGATCGCAATTCCGGAATTGATGAAGATCACTCAGGAAAGTGAACAATACTCGGAAGCACAAAGATTGATAAACTTACTTTCTTTCTTTGTAACCATTCCGGAAATACCAATTCCCCGAAATTCGATTTTAAGGGAATTTATTAAGGGTAGTGATTTCGACTATTAGAAGCTATGAAAGAAAAAATATTACATAACAGTTTAACTTTTGATGACGTTCTCCTTATTCCAGGAAAATCAAAAGTACTCCCGCGGGATGTAGATATGAAAACAAGACTCACGCGGCATATCCCGCTCAATATCCCCATTATCAGCGCAGCAATGGATACAGTAACCGAATCAAAGATGGCTATTGCTATGGCAAAAGAAGGCGGTATAGGTATTATTCACAAAAACCTGACCATCGAGCAGCAGGCATCCTTCGTGCAAAAAGTGAAACGCTCTGAAAGTGTTATTATACATAATCCTATTACTCTCACTCCCAATGCCCGTTTGCAGGACGCTCACGATGTCATGCAGGAACATAACATTTCAGGAATTCCTATTACAAAAGGGAACAAGCTCGTTGGAATAATCACCAACAGGGACATGATGTTCGAAGATGATATGTTGAAAAAAGTTTCTGATCTGATGACCTCAAAAAATTTGATTACTGCACTGGATGGAATCTCTTTGGAAGATGCAACAATCCTATTGCACAAACACCGCATAGAAAAGCTGCTTCTTGTTGATGAATCATATTCTCTTAAGGGCTTGATAACTGTGAAAGACATCATGAAGAGCATCAAATATCCCAATGCTGCTAAAGACGAAGAAGGAAGACTTCTTTCGGGTGCAGCGATCGGTGTGGGTGGAGATTATCTTGAACGTGCTCAGGAACTTATCAATGCAGATGTAGATGTGATAGTCATAGATACAGCTCATGGGCATAGTGTGAAAGCCATGGAAGCGATGAGAAATTTACGAAGGAAATTTTCTGATCAAAATATCATTGCAGGAAATGTCGCCACTGCTGAAGCTACAGTAGATCTTATTAAGACAGGAGTTGATGCGGTGAAGGTTGGAATTGGTCCTGGTTCAATTTGCACCACGCGAGTGATTGCAGGAGTGGGAGTACCTCAGCTTACAGCGATCCTGGAATGTGCAAAAGCAGCACAGAACGAAGTACCAATCATTGCTGACGGCGGCATCAAATACTCAGGCGACATTGCAAAAGCAATTGCTGCCGGCGCAAATGTAGTGATGATCGGTTCGCTTTTTGCCGGTACTGATGAAAGCCCGGGTGAGGATGTTATTTATGAAGGAAGACGTTATAAAACCTACCGCGGCATGGGCTCTATCGGAGCAATGAAAGCCGGGAGTAAAGATAGATATTTTCAGGATGATGTGAAAACAACCAATCCAACCGAGAGCATCAAACTTGTCGCCGAAGGTATAGAAGGTCGGGTCGAATATAAAGGACCACTATCTGATTACTTGTTCCAATTACTTGGAGGACTGAAAGCAGGAATGGGTTACTGCGGCGCAGCTACAATTGAGGAAATGAGAAGCAAAACAGTCTTTACAAAAATCTCTTCAGCATCACTCAAAGAAAGCCATCCACATGATGTATCAATAGTAAAGGAAGCACCAAACTATCAAAGATAGTTTGTCGTGGAGCGTAGAGCGTAGAGCGTAGAGCGTGGAGCGTGGAGCGTGGAGCGAAAAGTAAAGAGTGTTGAATTTTATTTGGTGAATTTATTGAAAAGAAGTATGAATAATAATTAACATAGATTATTTAAAGAGGAGTAGTAGGATGACAATGATAAAACCAAAAAATACGTCTAATGTTGTTGTTGATTATTCCGATCTTGAAGTATATAAACTTGCCTTTCAATCTGCAATGCACATTTTTCATTTGTCGAAAAAGTGGCCAATTGAAGAGAGATATTCATTAACAGATCAGATTAGACGTTCTTCTCGATCAGTGTGTGGCAACATTGCCGAAGCATGGAGAAAACGTAGATATCCTTCACATTTTATTAGCAAACTAAGCGATTCTGATGCTGAAGCTGCTGAAACCATTGTATGGTTAGAATTCGCTTGTGAATGTGGTTATCTCAACAAAACAGAATATGAAGAATTGTTAGATAAATATGATCATATATGTAGAATGCTGACTAATATGATGAAGAGCGCAAACAAATGGTGTAAGAATTTTTGAAATTTGTTCGGATCTTAAACAAGAACTAAATCTTACCTCTCGCTCCACGCTCCACGCTTTACGCTTTACGCTCCCCGACTATCTCCCCACAGCAATTTATGAAGTTGTATATTCAGTCGAATCGGGAGTTTCGTCTCGATAATCCATTCAGCTAATTCTTTCCTATCTAATTTTTCATAAACTGGAGAAAATAGGATATGGTGCTTTATAAGATCATACTTATTAATAATTCCCAGCGACCAATCAAAATCCTGCCTGTCTGCGATCACAAATTTCAGTTCATCATTACCATTGAAATATTTGATATTATCCCATAAAATCGAATTGCACATTCCGCTTGAGGGAGTTTTGAAATCAACGATCTTAATGACTTCTTGTGGAATATCTTTCAGGGAAATTGAATTATTGGTTTCCAGCAAGACATCATATTTTTTGTTGATCAGAAGCTTCATGAGTTCAATAGAATCAGCTTGAAGAAGCGGTTCCCCGCCAGTGATCTCTATGAGTTTAACAGGATAATATTTTTCAACTTTTTTTAAAATCTCATCAATCGAAAGTAAAAATTTCGGCTCATACGCATACTTTGTATCACAGTAAGTACAGCGCAAGTTACAACCCGCAAGGCGCACAAAAACACAAGGGAGTCCAGCGTATGAGGACTCCCCTTGCAAACTATAAAAAATTTCAGATAGTTCCATCAAAAGGGCAAATAGTCGAAATGCTTTTTATATCCTAACTTCTTTTCTATCTTTTTAAGAATATCTTCAGGATGCCCTGTCACGAACATCTTGCTGTCATTGCACTCAAAGAGATAATAATCCTTTGCATCCCAGGAGAAATATTTCAGATATTCGACCTTTCCGAAAATCGGTTTTCCAACATGCATGAGTAGTTCAATATCACAGGCATTCAGAGTCACAAAATTTTCGTAAGGGTCTTTTTTGTTCATTCTGGTCAGAAGCAGATTGGCATCGATATCGGGTTCGATCTTACCATTATAGGTATCGAGCATAAGCGCTTTTGCAGGATTTTCAGTTACCATTTTGAAAAGCGTTTTATTGGAAATCTCGGGGAATGTTTGCTTCGTATACATGATCTCTTTCAATAAATTTGTACTTCCTGATAATGTCGAATCCGTACCAAGACATATATTTATCCCCAACTTCAAAACTGTATCAATATCCAGTGTAATTCCAAGCAGATAGATGTTGGAGTTCGGACACCATGCAATGCTCGCTCCTGCTGCTTTGATCTGCTTGAACTGCTCTGTAGTAATCGCTGTGCAATGAACAAGAATTGAATTGTTTTTTAGCAGCCCCTGTTCTACCAGTCCGTCAAATTCACTTCGCGCCAGGTCATCGCTGCCCTCTGCCAGGTGAATGATAAAAGGTATCTCTCCTTTTGTTTTTTTCATCTCTTCAGAAAGCTCATCTCCACCCCACCAGTTTTTACCTGTAATGGAATGACCCTGCTGAAAATCAGAAATAACCTTAATTGGAAAGGACTGATAATATTCCTCTTTCTGTCGTGGCACGTGATCCTGTATAATAGTCACACCGGAAAAGATATTTTTATACACACCAAGCATTGCAAGATCCAGTCCGGCTTCTTCCATAAGATGACTCATCGGTGTTTTCAGATATTTATCGCGCTCTTTCACAGGATCGGATTCATTAAGTTCTTCAACCCAAATGCTTGTATTTGAATAGGGTCTGCCTGGCGCACCCTTTGGCACCCAGTTTCCAACAAGATGGTCATGAATGTTGATGAGCGAGGGATATGCAACAAGTCCGGTACAATCTGCCTGTATCTTATCATAGGATTTATCAGAATACTTGCCGTTTGTCACATAGAGATTATTCACTCTATGCTCTTTGGCATTCTTTACAATTAAAACATTTGAAAATTCCATGTTTACCAACTTTATATTACATAAAATTATTATCTAGAAAGCTGCTTTACGAGCTGTGGGATCACTTCAAAGAGATCGCCCACAATGCCCACATCTGCAACCTTGAAGATCGGAGCATCTTTGTCCTTATTGATCGCAATAATAATATCCGAGGACTGCATGCCAACGAGATGCTGAATTGCACCTGATACTCCACAAGCGATATATATCTTTGGTTTGACCGTCTTGCCTGTCTGCCCGACTTGGTGAGAATACTGTATCCAGCCGGCATCAACAGCAGCTCTGGATGCGCCGACTGCAGCACCCAGTGCAGAGGCAAGCTCTTTTATTAGAGAAAAATTTTCAGCACATTTGATCCCGCGTCCACCTGTCACAATGATATCGGCATCAGTAATTTTCACACTTTGAGTTTCATCTTTTATAAATTTGAGAAATTTAGACAAGAATTTAGTTGCATCAAAGGCAACTTTTTCCTGTATGATCTGCCCTTTTCGAGTCTCGTCCTTTGGTAGAGGATCAAAAACTTTGTGCCGAACAGTTGCCATTTGAGGACGATAATTCGTGGTACGGATCTTTGCCATGATATTACCACCAAAAGCAGGACGGATTTGAACAAGTTCTTTCGTTTCAGTATCGATTTCAAGGCCGGTGCAGTCCGCAGTCAAGCCGGTTTGAAGTTCCACTGCGAGTCTTGGAATGAAGGAACGCCCAACCGCAGTAGCGCCGCTTAGAAGTATCTCCGGTTTGTACTTGTTCACAATATATGCAAGCGCTTGTGTATAAGGTTCATCAAGAAAATTCTCAAGAAATTTATCATCAACAACTATCACTTTATCAGCGCCATAGTGGATAAGTTCCTCTGCTTGTTCATGAAAGCCATATCCAAGCAATACGGCAGTGACCTCTTTCCCAAGGGAATCTGCAAGCTCTCGTGCTTTGCCGAGTATCTCAAAAGTAATAGGCATGACTATGCCATTCTTCTGCTCTACAAAGATCATCACACTCGAATAATCGGCAAAATTTGCTGCCTGCTCCTGCTTTTTCTCGATCACTATCGCATCAACAGGACATTCCGGCACACATGCTCCACATAGCGTGCAAGCATTCAGGTCAATAACTGCTATCTTATTAACAAGTGTAATCGCCTGATAAGGACAAACAGGTAAACATTTACTGCAACCAATACATTTTTCTTGAATTACTTTTATCAATCTGCCTCCGCTCTGGAAAAAAAGAATGATGGTTTTTTCGTCAAGTTACTCGGTTTCATAAAATTTATTTGAAAAGGAAAAATATATAAACAACATAGATGGCAATGAGCATGAAACCCTGAATACGCCCGATATTTTTGAGAAATCGTGAAGAGGCAAAAAACAGCAGGGAAACAACGAGACACACAGCTACATCTATTAATACATCCGAAGCAAGAACGATAGGTTTAATGGTCGAGGCAATACCAAGAACGAACAAAATATTGAAAATATTACTACCCACAATATTACCAATTGCAATCGAAACCTTGCCCTTTACTACTGCCACGATAGATGTTACGATCTCCGGTATCGAGGTCCCCAGTGCAACAACCGACATCCCGATAACCTTATCACTCACACCCCACAAAGTGGCAATTTTAGTTGCATTCTCTACTGCAAGATGACCACCATAAGCAATCGCTGCTCCGCCCAAAATTGTTAGAAATATATTTTTTAAAAGTGGAGATTGTGATTCTCCATTATCATGATTATCTTTGCGATCCCGCTGCGCCATTCGATATAAATAAAACACAAAACCGATAAAAAGCAATAAGAATATAATTCCTTCTATACGAGATACAACTACGAAACCGGTTTTCTGAGGTGCAAAATTTATCACAAACAGCATCATAAGAATAGTGATGATGATCATGAAGGGATTTTCTTTTCTGATGGTGCTTTTCTCAAAATGAAGTGGTTTGATCAAGGCAGCGATGCCGATCGCAAGGCAGATGTTCGCAATATTACTGCCTACTACATTTCCGAATGCAATACCATTCACTCCTGCAAGTGATGCCTTTATACTTACTGCTGCTTCCGGCGCACTTGTGCCGATCGCTGCAATGCTGAGGCCAATAAAGAGCGGTGAAACTCTGAAATATTGTGCAATGTTCGATGCGCCTTCAATAAAAATATCTGCACCCTTTGCAAGCAAAACAAAGGCAGCCACAAGCAGAATATATGGTATCATCTACACCTCGATCCATTCCGTGGGTTGATGCTGAGTTGCAACAAATAAGTTGCACTTTGCTTTTTTACTCGCAAGAAATTTTTTCATTGCTGAATACGCAAGCTCCGGTTCGTTATTTGTCTCGCTGAGATGAGCAAGCACGATATTCTTCAATCCATCATGTAGGATTTCGTCAACAAGTTCGGATGCCTGCAGGTTTGAAAGATGACCATTTTTGCCTTTTACACGCTGCTTGAGCCACCACGCATAGGGACCATTTATGAGCATGTCAATATCGTGATTACTTTCCAGAATGATAGTGCTTGGACTCTTCATTTTCTGTTTGACCAGCTTAGTCGGATAACCGAGATCCGTAAGAATCGCCAGTTTGGAAGTATTGCTACGCTCCGAGATCAAAAAGCAGGAATTATCCGCACTGTCATGAGGAACGGAAAAGGGCTCGATCAAAAAATTCTGCATAGTGAACCGTGTTCCATTTTCGAAATAATTTACCTCTCTGATACGTCCAAACCGGTTGGCGCCTGCAATGTAGGTGTTTTCATTTACATATAAAGGAATTCCAAGGTTGCGGACAATAGCTCCAGCACCTTTTGTATGATCTGAATGCTCATGGGAAATAATGAGGGCTTGAATATTCTGAATTGGGAAATCAATGTCAAAAAGGATCTCTTTGAGACGCTTCAAACTCAATCCTGCATCAACCAAAAGGGCAGATCCCTGGCTGGAAACCAGTATGCAGTTTCCCTTACTTCCGCTTGCTAAAATTCGAACTTTCATATTAATTGAGAGATGAATTCGTGAGAAAAGGGATGACTGTCAATAAATACAGATGGGTGTTGGTGAATTAGTGAATTAGTAAACTGGCAAATTAGTGAATTTGCCATCGGGTTATTCAAAATCTAAACCTGACTCGGGGGAGAAACTTATAGTTCCCATTTCGCTACACTTGTTTATATACACTTTCTTTGATTTCTACTCTTGAACTCACATTACTCACAGCCATTTTTTGTGGTTGAGGTTCTTTTTCTAACTCTATAAATTCATAGTCCGTACTTGTAACAAAAAGATCTTCTTTAATAGTAGCAAGTTTCTCTTTTGTTGCTTTTATTGCGTGCTCAGAATTATCAATACCAATCCATTGTCTGCCATTTACTTGAGCTGATTTCAATGTGGATCCTGAGCCGCAGAAACAATCCAAAACTATGCTGTCTTTATTAGAAGAAGTTCTGACAATCAAATCTAGTAATGCAGAATTCTTTTCAGTAGGATACGTTGGATATTGCGGGTCTTTAAATTCCCAAATATCTTGAACTCTTTTTCCTTCACGTTCGTCTGCAAAAATGATTTTTCTCGGATTCCCAGTTGAAGACCATTCAATCAATCCTTCTTTATCCCATTTTTCTAATGTCTCCACGTCTTTTCTCCGGCGTCTTCCTTTGGGGGGCATTATTCCTTTAAAAGGTTCGTTTGATTTTCCATTTTCTGTCTCTCCGGGAGCGTGAATTGGAACAGTTGTATATCTTCTGCCCAGTTTATCAATTTTAGTAAACAATGTCGCAAGGTCTTTTTCTGTATATTTCTTACTTGGTTC
>MVCT01000121.1 GCA_002049945.1 Candidatus Cloacimonas sp. 4484_140 | reverse complement strand
GGAAGAAATAAAGATTGTAGAAGAAAGGTAAAATTATGACATTATCTTGGGCATCCTTGGCCTTACTGAAGATGAAAGAAGAGAAGTCTATTGGGCTGTATGTGAATTACTTTTTTATTAGTGGATATTACTCTGTGTTCTCTGCCTGCCTGTTGCGCCGTAGTATTACGAAGGCGAACCACGGCGTAATGAAATGAAGACGGATGGTGAGCATTTTTTTATTCTTTATCCGCGAAAATCTGTCCAATCTGCGTGGATCAGCGTGCTATTTTTTTGAAAAAGTATAAGATTAAAAATACAAAACTGTTTCTAATGATATTCCCTGATTATCTTTTCCTTGGGCTGGATAGAATTGATATCGATAGATAAACCTGAAATTATATGGAAGGTCCCAGGTTAAGGAAAGCTCATGCTGTACACCGATATAGGTTTCATTCATAGAGGTCATTTCCCTCTTGATAAGTGCCTCGTAATTAAGGTACCATTCGGGAGTTATGTACTTGCCGAGGTCAATTGCAAGATTCTCAAGCAATATATCCTTGCTGATCTCGCCAATGAGCTCCAGATCAGAGTCATATTCCCTATCAACGATATAACCATCTGACTCAACAATGCCGCTTGTTTGTATGATATTCTTCATAAAACCGGTTTTAAATCTAACATAGTCCAGTCCGAGAATCTTTCTGACAACTCCTTCCACAGGGCTTATGAGTGGATTAAAAATAAGATTATTCAGTTCATCGCTGGCTAAATTTATTGCCTGTTCTCTTCCAAGATCGAACCGCTCATCTTCAGAAAGATCATCAATTTCTTTCCCGTATTGAAGTTTTGAAAGTATGCTGAGCATAGTTACATCTTTGGGATTATCACTTCTCAATGAAACAGCTACATCTCCGTATGCCTTAGTCCCGATGTCATCTGCCCTAAGCTTATCCTCTGTTGATTGCACTTGCAGATAGATCGTAGAACCATCAGGAGTGCGCTTGGTGAATGTTGCATTAATGAGCACTTTTTTATCCTGCCTTGCTTTACGTACCATCACATCCTCCACACTGAAGGATTCACCAAAAAGCCGCATTTCCCCCCGTCGTGAATGTAGGTCAAAATAAAGCTCAAGCTCTTCAGTTTCCCGGTTAGAACGGAAACTTATATAGTTACCCGAATCAATTTTCAGATTAAAGGGATTCGACACATACCAGATATTTCTATCATAAACCAAATCGAAATCGGCATAAATTGGAGGTAATCCTATATCTTCAATCTCTTCAGATTCTTCTTTATCATCTTCATAGATCATATCACCATTTGAAAGAAGTATCTTACCGGAAAGGACCCATGCACCATTTTCGTTATAAACAGTGAAATATTCATCATCATATCCAGTTAATCGTGTATCAACAAGACCTCTTTCCGGCTGGTAGTTCGGTATATGAATGGTTATGCCCTGGTCATCGTTATTGAATTTTAGAGAGCCAACATTAATATCCCCGATAAATATATCCGTGTCATCATTATTTATCACATTTTTGAAATAAAGTTTGCCGTCACCCATTCTAAAAGAACCATTGAGCATAGACATCACATTGTTTTTGATTTCCGCTGTACAGGAAAAGTTTTTTATTCTTTCCGGCTGGGATTTAATTGAAAATTGTCCATTCTTGATACTCAAACTCGCAGAAACTTCATATTATCCGGCTGATCATGAAATTCCTCTGTGATAAAATTATAACTGTACGATCCGCTTCCGGTAAAAGTAAATTCAGGTGCAATAACCTTCAGATCATTGAGATAGAACATATCATTATCCTGAAAAAGTTGGCTTTCAAACGAGCTAAAAGCAGTCTTATAAAGCGTTCCATTTTCGATAGAAATATCACACAGCACACGGGGATCATTTAGATTTCCGGATGCGACAAGAGAGTAACTCGCTTTGCCTTTCAGTGGAATTGTGCGAAAAAACTCCTCCAATAATACATCTTGTTCTGAAGCATTCAGTTCAAATTTTCCTTCAGCAAGATCAAGATGAGCATCACCTTTAAAGAGAGATTGTGAATTTCGAATTTGAATATTCTCAAGAGATATCATATCTGATTCTGCCTGTACGGAGCAAGCAAGATCAAAGTGATGAATATCTTTACTAAAACCGAACTCCTTCAAATACAAGTTACCTTTCCCCTGTATTTTATTGGAGCTATCATAGGCAAAATCGATATCCAGCACACCGCTTAACGGAGCATCTTTTTCAAAAATAGGCACGAGATTATTTAACTGATTGATGTACAAGGAATCAATCGACAAACTCCCTGAATACTGAATATCTTTCTGATTCATCTGAATGGTTGCATCAGCGAAAATATTATCATTAATTCTTAATCCTGCTGTTATTTGATCATCCTCAGAAAGTGTTGAATTAAAGGCAAAATTGAACATTTGCAAATAACTCAGCATTTATTGAAGGAGTCCTTTTAGAAGGATTAAAATTTCCCCTCAAAATTATCGACCGAGAAGCATTTTGCAGATCATAAGCTGCTTTTTGGGTTTGATAAGAAATACTTCCGGACAATTCAGGAAGTTGGATAATATCATTCTGTACAATTAGTTTTTCAAGAGCTGCATGTACTTTGGGATACTGTACAAAACCCGATACCTTTACCTTTGCGTCAGATTTTATTGTAAAATCTTCAATCGGATATTTAAAGTTTTCCGATTCAAAAGTTATATCTAACATGCTCTCTAAAAGATTACTTCCTTCTACTGTAACACCTCCATTAAATTCCACTCGGTTAGAGTCAATTTCAAAAATCCCATTCTGAATTTCTGCGTATTTATCTCTGTATATTAGCTGCGTTGACAGGTTGCTAAATTCAAGAGAATCATATCCAAACTTATCTCCAGCTATCTTCAAATCAATTACCGGTGAGGTATAGTTGCCGGTCATGACTGCGTGCAGATCAATACATCCCGACATGTTTTCATCGAGAGAAGCCATGTTGAAATCATTCATTTCAAAATTAATATCCAGATTAGAATCTTTGCTCAAATAATTAGAAATAGAGCCATCACCCATCAACACATTTTCTTTCCACAAAAACTCGACCTTTTTATCGAACTTGAGTGAGTCAGGAGTTAGTAATATTGTCATTCCCTTTGAAGAGATACTTTCATTCCGGAAATTGCTTTCAATATCACTGATGTGGATAATTCCCCGTGAAATTCCAGATAAAGTAGTTTCAAACTCTGCATTTATACTTGACCTAATGAGGGACACATCCTTTATGCTAATCCTGGGCACTTCGTAATCCCTGAGCATAGTTTTAAAATGATTTGACTGTTTTGAATATACTCCATCGATCTCAAGCGACCCATCACTTTCGGTCTGAAGGGCAGTCATTTTTATATGCCACTCTTTATCTTGCTGCTTTTGGAGACTAACATTTATTTTCTCCAGATTCTCCGAAAAGACAATATCCCCAGTACTGCTCACGCTAACTTTTCCATTGATAATTGAAATATAACTAAAACGAGTCAGTGATTTTTCTAAAGCTTCAATGTCAATACTCAGTTGTGTCTGCCCTTCTTTGAATGTAGAATTATAAATGAACTCCGGTGAAAAGCAACGTATCTCTTTCAGAGCTTTTGTGAAATGAAATTTATGAAGCAGCAATCGCCAGAAAGAATAATCAATATAAAGCTGTTTTGCCTTAAATGTATATTCACCATCCTGCTGCACGATTTCCAGATCAGATATTTGAAGTGTTTTTGATGTGATATTAAGTGTCGAAAACGTAATGATAGCATTCAATCTCCTGCCGAGGGTTTCAGTTAGACGATTCTTAATATATGTATTAACATCGAACAGATAGGTCATTCCCCAGAAAAGAAGGTTGATCAATATGATGATAATGATGACTATCAGCAACCATTTTCGTTTTCTCATTGGTAAATAATTTTCTTGCTATTATGAGTCCGCTCTAAAAATCGAGAAACCGTTGAAACGGTTAATGCAATTTTTTGTTTCATTAACCACCAACTACTACTATCGCTACCAAGCCACTGTTTACCAAGGCGTAATGCAATGAAGACTGGCTTGGTAACGGAAGACGATAAGACATTGCGTTCCCAAAGAGGGCTTTGGGAACGAGAGTACTGGTGAGGGCTTTGGGGACGTGAGAAGGAGAGTAATGGTTTCCAAATATTTGAATATTTTCCTAACATATTTCTAATTATAACCTTTTTAGAGTAAGCTCTACCTATTTTTCATTTAGCTTATGAAGCTTACCGTCCATTAGATTATACACTTCATCCGCCCGTTTTGCAAGTTCATCATTATGAGTAACGAGAAGGACTGTTGTATCAAATCGCTCATTCAAACTCCAAATAAGATCGGTTAATTCCCTGCTGTGTATGGAATCCAGGTTGCCTGTGGGCTCATCTGCGAGTACAATATCCGGATTATTGATCAGCGCCCGGGCTACTGCAACTCTCTGCTGCTCCCCACCGCTCAGTTGGTGAGGATAATGATATCTTCGCTCAATAAGATCAAGGGACTTTAACAATTCTTCAGATGCACGGATACTCTCCTTATATGATCTTCCGCTTATCATTTTGGGCATGGCAACGTTTTCCACTGTTGTAAGTTCGGGCAATAAATGATGGAACTGGAAAACAAAACCGATATTCATATTGCGAAAATGTGCCAGATCACTTTCATTAAATGATCGTATGTCCCTTTCTTTAAATATAATATTTCCGGAATCCGGCTGATCGAGAGTTCCTAAAATATGAAGGAATGTACTTTTCCCGCTACCGGATAAGCCGGTTATGGATACTATTGATCCTTGCTTCATAGAGAAATCAAGGTCATCAAGGACTGTTAAGCGTGTCTCTTCAGTTCCTTCATAATAACTTTTCGTAATGTGCTGTGCCTGTAAGATCATAGTACCTCTCTATTTTTTTGAAATTCGAATAATTGATACTGCCTGTAGTTGCGAAATTTTCCGTAAAGGAAAGTAGGATGACAACGCTATTATTATACCCGAAACAAGAATAATTAAAATAAAATCTATAGGTTGATTTTCTACTACGAGATGCTCGATCAGATATACATCGCTTTCAATTTTGATAAGATCAGTGTGAGTCAGCAGCAGGGAAATAAGCATACCAATAATCAAACCAAGCAGGAAAGTTTTTGCTGAATGTGTGATGCGACAATATCAGCTTCCTCGATAAATTCATTTCGCAGTTTAACAGAAATCCCGGAATAATGATCTGAAATGGAAAGGAATTCCTGTGCAGTTTTCATCGGAAGAAGCACAAGAGAGTTGTCGAATTCGAACATTCCCGAAGAAAAAATCCCTGAAACTTCAACTTCAATTGAAGAGGGTATCATGCCTGCAAAAGTAACATCAGCATTCATGGGTGTGATCAGTTTTATTGTATCACCGACTGTTATATGCAATCTTTTTGCAATATTGCTTCCAATAACTGTAAAATCACCATCCTGTGCATAAGTTCCTTCCTCAATAAAACACCCAATGTCTGAAGTTTCAATCTCTTTTTCAAAATCAAGTCCGCGTATGATAACTCCTGCGATGTCAGCATCTCTTACTGCCATTCCTTCGGTGTACAAAAAGGGAGCATACGACTGCACCGCTTCAACTGTATCCAGCATCGAACTCACTCTCATATATTCTTCATGTTGAATGGTTTCATTGCCAAATTTTAGAATGTAGATATGAGAATTCACCCCCAATATGATCTCTTTCATTGTATCATAGTAACCGCTGAATAGAGCGAGGGACACTGTGAGCGCTATAACTCCAATTGTAATACTGGCAATTGAAATAAGGGAACCAAAGGAAAAAAAATCCCTTTTACCCTTTATATTGAAAAATTTCTTTAAAAAGAATTTTTGAAAATCCATTTAGGTTTAAAAAGAGGAAGCTCAAGCTTCCTCTTTCTTAATTTTAAAATACTTTTTTAGTTTTATTGCGTAACAGGAATACTTTTGTAAGACACCTTGAAATTTTTATTATCTTTATCATAAAGACTGAGATTGAGCAGGGTAATTACACTAATGGGTTTCTTGATCTCCTTAAAGATCAACTGGGCTTTTGTCGGAACATCCTGCACAAGATTATGAGGCAGATCCCAGTTTTTCGTTTTGTTCGCGAATTCTATGGTAGTGGGTGCATATTCATTACCTTCGGAGTCATACGCCTTCGTATAATTTCTCATAATTGTGAGTTCGCGCTCTGTGATCTGATTGGTAATGGAAAGGGAAATTGTAAGGGTTTGCTGCGTATATTCACATGCAGTTATACGGATACTGTAATCGTTGAACTCGATCAAAAATGGCTCATCGCCCTGAGGGACAGGTACTTCATTTGTTTCGAGTATCGGCATGACATTTTCTTCGACCATCACATAATTGAAAACAGTATTTGTCGGAGACACAAGCACTGTATCCAATATCTCTTCATAATCTTCTGCAAGAAGAAAGATCACATATTCTCCGGGAATCAATTTTCCTTTTGGGCGTTCCCACATCAAACCGTTCACCATTATCTGGGCATCTTCCGGCTCAACATTAATTGTAACATCGACATCCTCGAGAGTTGCCAATTGTACATAATAGGTTGTTCCGATCTTCAAACCTCCTTTAGGCACATCAACTGTCAGGGGTACAAAATGGGGTGCCTGAAAGGTAATATGATCCTCTCTTGAAGAAACGTAAAAGTAAAATTCATCCTCATCAATGTTCTCTTTCTTATAGATTTTCTGTTTAAGAGAAAGATCGATCGGTCTATCTACTTCTACTTTTAGAACAGAGCAATAATTCATATCCATATCAGTGATCGGTTCCCTTTCTGCCTTGAAATCGGCAGATAATTTCCTGAATTCTTCCAGTTCAAACCTCAATGCAAAAAGTGAGGTCGAAACAACAAATGAAAAGAAAAGTACAAACGATAGAATTATACCTAATTTTTTCATATAAACTCCTTTCAAAAATTTATTTTTCATAAATTAGATACTTATATATTTTGTCAATAATAAAATCAATATTATTATTATTTCGTCTTTTTCATGAGAATGTAAAATATCTTCTCATCATTTTTTTGGGCTAAT
>MVCT01000019.1 GCA_002049945.1 Candidatus Cloacimonas sp. 4484_140 | reverse complement strand
TACTTTCCGAGCGGTATCGCATGTGGTGATCTAAACAATGACGGCAGGGAAGATATTGTTGTCTGTGGTTATAAATTAGAAAGAGATCGTTAAAAAAATGATAATCATGAGATAAATAAAAGTAAGTTTCTCCATATATAAGAGAGACGTGCACGGGTGCGTCTCTCTTTTCTTTTAGTGTAGGATTTACAAATACGCTTTATAGATGAATATGTCATTTCTCTACTGCCTACTTTATCTGATACTGTTCATTCATACCCAAAATTATAGGTTAATGTATGAGAAATTCAAATCGAGATGTGTTGACATGCACTCTTGTAAAATATTTTGAATTCTACTTGACAGCTTTCACTCCATATCAAAGAAACACATTTTAGTCGGTCTATTATGAAAGCAATAAAATACATTTTTCATCTCACTATCTATAAGAAAGGATCAGAATGAAATTAATCTATAATCCGGTATTTCTTGAACATGATACGGGTATGCATCCGGAAAATAAAAAGCGTCTGACCTCACTAGGCGATCTGCCTGTGACAGAGATCGAGAACGGGGAAAAATATCTCACGCTGGTACATACTCCCGAATACATTCATCGCGTGGAAAAGTCATGTATGATCGGCGGTCATATTGATAATGACACAATCGTATCACCAGGCAGTTATAAAGCTGCGACCTATGCAGTGGGAGCGACGATCATGGCATCCGAAACTGGAGATTTTGCCCTCACCAGACCTCCAGGTCACCACGCACACGTAGATAAATCCAGCGGATTCTGCCTCTTCAACAATATCGCGATCGCTACACAGTATCATGCAAACAAAGGCAAACGTGTTCTGATTTTTGATTTTGACGGGCACCTTGGAGATGGAACTGTGAAATTCTTCAACTCTTCAGATCGCGTATTATACTGGTCACTCCATCAATATCCTGCATTCCCCGGTGGTGGTGATGCAAATGAGATCGGTGCTGGAAAGGGTGAAGGATTTACAATAAATGTTCCCTTACCTCCGGGTAGTGGAGATGAAATTTTTATGGACGCAGTTGAGACATTCCTGCCGATAGCCAGGGAATTTAACCCTGATATCGTAGCCGTCTCAGCCGGTTTTGACTCTCATCAGTATGACCTTCTACTTGGTCTGCGCCTTACCTTGAGTACTTATTATAAAATTGGAAAATTACTTTCTGAAAACTTCGATAATGTTTTTGCCACACTTGAGGGCGGCTACAATATCGAGATGTTCCCAAAGTGCCTGTATAACTTTTTGGATGGCATTAATAATAATAAAATGCAGTTCCATGAGCGGGAAACAGACTCAATGATACAAACTCATTATGAATATGAAGGCAGGAAAGCACTGGCACTGCAGGCACTCTCAAAACATTGGAAATCAATATAATAAATAAAGGAAATAGCAATGGGTACTAAGAAATTAGACAAACTTTTTAATCCAAAAGTAATCGCTATCATCGGTGCGACTGCTCGTAAGGGAACTGTTGGTCATTCCCTGATGAAAAACATAATTGGGTCAGGATTTGACGGCATTGTGTATCCGATCAACCCAAAGCGTACGAATGTGTTAGGGGTAAAAGCGTATGCAGATATAAAGGATGTTCCAGATAAAGTTGATCTTGCAATAATTGCGACGCCAGCCAAGACTGTTCCTGCAATTGTTGAAGCATGCGGATATTCTGGTGTTTCGGGTATTCTTCTTATCTCTGCGGGTTTTTCAGAGATCGGCAAAGAAGGCAAGATGCTCACAAAACACATCTCTGCAACTTTGAGAAAATATGGTATGAGGTTGATCGGACCGAATTGCCTTGGATTCATCAAACCTTCGATCAATCTTAATGCGAGCTTTGCCAATAAGATGGCTCTGCCCGGTAAGATTGCACTCATCTCTCAAAGTGGCGCACTCTGTACTGCAATTCTGGACTGGTCAGTTGACCAGAATGTGGGATTCAGCCATTTCGTTTCTATCGGCTCAATGATCGATGTTAGCTTTAACGACCTTATCGACTACTTTGGTAGTGACCCGCTCACGACAAGTATTGTCATTTATATGGAATCACTAACCAAAGCCAGAAGTTTCATGAGCGCAGCAAGAGCATTTGCACGCAATAAACCGATCATTGTCCTTAAAGCAGGAAAAAGCTCGGAAGGTGCACAGGCAGCAATGTCACACACCGGAAGCTTAGCCGGTAATGATTTTGTGTTTGATGCTGCTTTCAAAAGGTCGGGTGTCATAAGAGTGAATACAATTGATGAGCTGTTCCATATAGCCCTATCACTGTCTATGCAGGACAAACCTGCGGGTAATAGACTCGCAATTATAACAAATGCCGGCGGTCCCGGTGTTATTGCGACCGATACTCTTATTGCAAGAGGTGGTAAGATAGCTAAACTGTCAGATGAAACCATTGCTGAGCTGAACAAGCACCTTTCGCCAAACTGGAGCAAAGCTAATCCTGTTGACGTGCTTGGAGATGCCGGACCCGAACAATATGAAAAAGCAGTCGAACTATGCGCAAATGACAAAAATGTCGATGCCATACTTGTGATCCTTACTCCCCAATCAATGACAGATCCAACACGAGTGGCAGAGAAAGTTGCAAGCGTTGCCAGAAAATACCGAAAAACATTGCTGGCATCCTGGATGGGCGCAGATGACATTGAAGTAGGACAGCAAGTTTTGGAAAGCAACAAAATACCAGTGTATCAAACTCCTGAGGATGCAGTAAGATGCTTTATGTATATGTATGACTACTCTCGAAATCTGGAGATCCTTCATGAAACTCCATCACAAATTCCACATGAGTTCAAGCCGAAAAAAGCTAAAAGTAAAAAACTTATTTATGAAGTACTCGCTGATAACAGAACCGTGATGACGGAGTTTGAAGCAAAGCAATTGCTGGACTATTATGATATACCGGTAATTAAGAATGGGCTTGCAAAAACAAAGGATGAAGCAGTAAAATTAGCTGAGGAGATCGGTTATCCTCTGGTAATGAAGATCGCATCCCCTGACATTTTGCATAAAACCGATGTGGGTGGGATTATTCTCAATATTGTGAACAAAGAAGAAACACGAAAAGCATACACCAAGATATTAGAATCTTCGAGAGCTAAGGTTCCAAATGCAGATATTCGTGGTGTTTTTGTAGAGCAGATGATAAAGAGAAAATATGAACTGATAATCGGGTGTAAGAAAGATCCTATCTTCGGTCCCACCATTGTATTTGGAATGGGCGGTGTGGCAGTTGAAGTATTCAAGGATACAACCGTTGGACTGCCCCCTTTAAACATGGCGCTTGCCATGAGGATCATCGAGGACACGAAGATCTACAAGCTGATAAAAGGATACAGAGGTATGCCGGGTGCGGACATAACTTCCATTCAGTTCCTGCTTTATAAATTCGCATACCTGATTATGGATTTCCCGCAAATCGCTGAAATAGATATCAATCCCTTTGGAGTTGATGAGCGAGGAGGAGTTGTACTCGATGCCAAAGTTATACTGGATGATTCAATAGAAGTTACAGAAGAATATCCAAACAAGCATCTCGTTATCTCCCCCTATCCTTCGGAATACATCACTGAATTCACAATGAAAAACGGCGAGAAGGTAATCTTGAGACCGATCAAACCCGAAGATGAACTTATGGAGAAAGAGATGTTTTCAAATTTTTCCGAGAGAACACAGAGATACCGGTTCTTTCAGCTTATTAAGGACATCTCTCACGAGCAACTTGTCCGATATACCCAAATAGATTATGACCGCGAAATTGCTATTATTGCAGAGGTTACCGAAGATGGTAAAAAGATGATGGCTGGAGTGGTCAGATTGATCGCAGACCAGTACAACGAAACTGCTGAGTTCGCTATTGTTATTGCTGATCCATGGCAAAATCAGAGACTTGGAAATAAGTTCACTGATTATATTTGTGAGATCGCCAAAGTAAGAGGAATTCAGAAGATCTATGCAAACATATTGGCTAGTAATCATATAATGCTGCACATGTTCAGAACACGCGGATTCAGCTTGACCAAAATCGAAGACAGCTATTACGCAGAGTTGATAATCAACGAACCCAAATAAGAAATACTAGTACAAGAACCTTGCGAACGGTTGCCGAAAGCATCCTTCGTAATGGTTAGATGGATATTCGTTTCTATGTTCTTTTCTTTCCACTCAACCATTGCGAAGGATGTTGCCCATTCGTAATGTTTAGTTTTGTCTGATTGGTATACCGCTGCAGGATTATGCCTGCAATGATGAAGACCAATCCAATAATTGTCGAGAAAAGAATTTTTTCTCCTACAACAATGCTCACCAACAAGAGAGAAAGGAATGGTGTAATATATATAAAATTGCTTACTTGCGCAGTTGTTTTTGCATATTTGAGTGCACTGAGCCACACAATAAAGGTCAAGCCCATTTCAAAAAAACCTACATAAGCAGAACCGAGAATACCTTTGATGTTTGGCAGAGAAAATCCCAGGAAAGTTGAACGGACAATAATAAGAATAATACTGAAAATCAGCCCGAAACAGAAACTCACAAATAGCTTAACTACTACATCATGCCTGTCTTTGAGATTGAATATCCAGAACAATGCCCAGATCACTGCGCTGCTAAGAGGAAGCAGGTCACCTTTGATATTTGAAAAACTCAAACTCGCGATATCCCCACGAGTAGCAATGATAATAACTCCAAAAAAACTTATGATAATCGCAACAATACTGAGGAAGTTTATCTTTTGTTTAAGCAAAGGAATGGACAGAAGCACCAGCATCAGGGGCCATGTGTAATTGAGCGTAATTGCTTCCTGGGCTGGCAGGATCGAATATGCCTTGAAAAGCACAATATAATAAAGGAAAGGATTAAAAAATCCAAGAAATGCAGCAAAGGCAAAATCCTTGAATGAATAGGTTCTTAACAGATGTATTTTTTTTCTGATAAGGAGCACAACGAAAATAATAAGTGTTGAGAAAAATGAGGCGTACAGCAAAAGTTCGAGATAATCAACATGGCGTAAACTTATCTTGAAAGCTGATGCAACAGTTGACCAGAGTATTACTGCAAGGATCGCAAAAGAATATGCTTTTCTCTGATTATCCATAGATGTTTATTTTGAAGTTTTCAGAATGCTAACGATTTCTTTATCTTTAAGATAACGCCACTCGCCTTTCGGTAGTTTTCCAATATTTATATCACCAATCTGCACACGTTTTAGTTCGATCACAGAACTTCCAACTGCTTTGAGCATTCGTCGTATCTGCTGATTTCTTCCTTCATAAATTACCATCCTGAGCTTTGTAATATTTTGAGATTTGTTATAACTTTTTATGAAAACTTTTGCAGGAAGTGTTTTTCCGTTATCCAGCTGAACTCCTTCTCGAAGATCTCTTAGATTACGAAAATAAATTCGTCCCTTAGCTTTCACAAGATAGGTTTTGGGAAGTTTCTTGCTCGGATGTGTGACCTTTTGGGCGAAATCCCCGTCATTAGTTAGAAGTAATAATCCCTCAGAATTTTTATCAAGACGCCCGATAGGAAAGATGTGTTCTTTAAAATCCGGAAGCAGGTCGAAAACAGTTTGGCGTTCAAAAGGATCATTGCTCGTTACGAGATAGCCGGCGGGTTTATTCATGATCAAGTATATTTTATTAGAGGAAAAATGAAGTTTTTTATTTCTGTATTCTACTATATCATTCTGTGGATCGATGTCTGTTGCAAGGTCTTTAATTATCTTCCCATTCACACGTATTTTACTGTCCAGCACAAGCTGTTCGCAGGAACGCCGTGAACCAAGTCCTGCCTGTGCAAGAAATTTATTGATCCTCATTTCCTACCATTGCTCGATCGTATTTGAAAGTATCACATCGCAAAGTTCATATATAATAGATTTTTGAGCACCCTCTTCGGATAATAACTCTATCCCCTGTCCGTCTTCCTCTTCTGCTTCCGTGCCGGTACCGTATAGAGCAGAAAGACTCAGGTTGTTATTTTGCCATATCACTTCATCCCGCACCATATCCTTAGCTTCGATCTGAAAAACGATCGTAACCTTCCATTCAAGAGGATTCTCCTGCATGTCATAGGCATTAACTATCCTATGATATGAGCGGACAGTCCCACGAATATCCATATCAGCATCATCACCCTGCACATCAAGGCGGTTGTCTTCGATGAAAGCTTCGGTCAGATATTCTGTGACAAGCCCGGGCAACTCGTATTGCTCGGAATGATTATCAAATTCTGCTATCATAACCGTTTTCAGATGCGGATTTGAGCGCGTGTAAAAAGAGTAATGTCCGCAACCAAGGATGCATAGAATAATTATTGAAATCAAAAAATATTTTCTCATCATAGGAACCTTCTTGAATTAAAAAGTGCTGTCGGCATTTTCTGTGTCAAATAAAAAGAATTTTAACCACTAAAAGCACGAAAAAAGAAATTAATAAAATGAAAAATAAATTTTGTCTCTTGATCAGCGAAAAGCTGCTTAGTATGCGTGAATTTATCCGCCAGCTGCCTGATCTGCGTGCTATTAATTAGAAATTTGAAATTTTATAATAAAAAGTTTGACTACAATTTCTTCAATTGTACTTTATTTATTGGAGGCAAAGCAAATGGCAAAAGATGAAATTTTAACCTTGGGTGAAGCTGCAAAATTTTTAGACATGTCACCGGAAACACTGGTGAACTTAGTTTCTTTGAAACAACTCAAAGGGATCAAAATTGGTAATCAGTGGCGTTTTATCAAAGATGATATTGAAGCATGGAAAGACACGCAGGATAAACCAAATGTTGAGAAGATCGCACTGGAAAATGTGGTCAGCAGATTTTTCTCGTTCATAAATTCGGATTTTATTCTCAGAGATCTGAATGCAAAACACCGCTTTGAAGTGCTCGCAACAATGTCACAGTTTGCTAAGGAAAACAGCGTGTGCACCAAGCAGAGCTGGCTCTTTGATATGCTTAGCAAGCGCGAACGTTTGCTTTCCACCGGTATTGGAAGCGGTGTTGCATTTCTGCATCCACGAAGCGTTCACACTGATAAGATCAATTTTTCAGCAGTTCTGCTCGGCATTTCAAGAGAGGGTCTTGATTTCCGCTCCCTGGATAGGGCACCGGTAAATCTATTCTTTTTATTACTATTGAAGACTGAGCAGCAGCACCTTTTCGCACTTTCCTATTTAAGCCAACTTTTTAGAGAAGATCATCTCAAAGAAAAAATTTTACAAGCTCCTGACAATAAAACGATCCTCGAGCTTCTCAAATTGCAGGTTGATTAAATAATAAAATTGTGCTATCTCAGCTCAATAAAACAAAAACAAAATTTATATATATAACCACAGAGATCACAGAGAACACAGAGAAAGTAGAAAAGGATTTTTTTTCTGGAAGAATTATTAGATTTTTCATTCTAAAATATCATTTTTTGATTTCCGATTTGTGAAAGAAATTTAAGATGGAATTGATAGATTTAAATTATAAACTGCTGCCTACCAAGATGAATCCGCAGTTAATTGAAGCATTCTGGTTCTCTCTGCCTGCCACGGCGTAGTGTAACGGAGACGAATGATCTCGATGGTTGGAAAAGAAGATGTGAATAATGAACGAGCTCAAAAAGAAGTCTATAAAAATGGTGGGCCCAAGAGGGATCGAACCTCTCACCGCCCGGTTATGAGCCGGGAGCTCTACCAACTGAGCTATGGGCCCTGATAAAATCGCAAGGTATTTGTCTTTCATGTAAGGGATAATCTGTCAAGTTTTACACGAAATCATGAAACACTTTAAATTAGTATCAGATTATGCTCCCCGAGGCGACCAACCTCAGGCAATTGAGGAGCTTACAAAAAATATAAAAAATAACGTTCCTTTCCAAACACTTCTCGGTGTAACCGGTTCAGGAAAGACATTTACGATCGCAAATGTTATCAAAAATGTAGAAAAACCGGTGCTTATCATTTCTCATAACAAAACACTTGCAGCACAACTTTTTGGCGAGATGAAACAGCTTTTCCCGAATAATGCTGTTGAATATTTCGTGAGTTATTATGATTACTACCAGCCGGAAGCTTACCTGCCTGTGAGCGATACATATATTGAAAAAGATGCGGATATTAACGAGCAGATAGACAAACTTCGTTTGCGTGCCACAATGTCTTTGATGGAGCGTCGGGATGTCATTATTGTTGCTAGTGTTTCTTGTATTTACGGATTGGGCGTACCCGAGCAATACAGGGAATCACTCATCGACCTGAAAGTTGGGCAGGAGCTGGAAAGGGATTCTCTTCTCCACAAACTGGTGGATATTTATTATGCAAGAAACGATTTTGAATTTCAGCGTGGAACTTTTCGTGTGCGTGGCGATGTCGTGGAAATCTATCCTGCATATCTCGAAAATTCAATCAGAGTCGAGTTTGATATAAATAAGATCACGAAATTATATCGCATCAATCCTCTAACCGGTGAAATTCTGGAAGAGCTGGAAGAGTATGCAGTGTATCCTGCAAGACATTTCATCACTTCTCCGGAAAATCTTGAAAACGCTCTTGGCAATATCAAAAAGGAAATGGAAGAGCGGGTGAAGTATTTCAAAGATAAGAACATGTGGATCGAGGCACAGCGCATCCAGCAGAGGACAAGCTTTGACCTCGAGATGATGCGTGAGGTCGGATATGTTTCTGGTATTGAGAATTATTCGCGCCATCTTTCAGGAAGAAAAGAAGGTGAACGTCCTGCCTGTCTACTGGATTATTTCCCCGATGATTACCTCATGATCATTGATGAATCTCATGCCTCGATCCCGCAGATCCATGCCATGTTCGGGGGAGACTTCTCAAGGAAGAAATCGCTGGTTGATAATGGTTTCCGCCTGCCTTCTGCTTATGATAATCGTCCTCTGAAATTTCATGAATTCGAAAATATGATGAGCCAGGTTGTATTCATGTCTGCCACGCCTGCTGCCTATGAGCTTGATAAATCCCAGGGTGTGATCGTTGAACAGATTGTCCGACCAACAGGGCTTATCGATCCTGAGATCGAACTGCAAAAAGCAGAATTTCAGGTTGATGATCTGCTCGAACAAATTCAAAAGCTCGTAGAGAAAAAGCAGCGCGTGCTTGTGACAACCCTGACAAAAAAAATGGCAGAAGATTTAACGAATTATGTATCACAAATTGGGGTGAGAGCAAAATATCTGCATAGCGGAGTGCATACGCTGGACAGAATTGAGATCATCAGGGATCTGCGGTTGGGTGAGTTCGATGTGCTAATTGGTGTGAACCTTCTTCGGGAAGGACTCGATCTGCCGGAAGTAGCGCTTGTGGCAATTCTTGATGCTGATAAAGCAGGATTTCTCCGTTCTACTCGCTCACTTATTCAAACTGCCGGACGTGCTGCGCGTCATATCGACGGCAAGGTGATTTTCTATGCTGATAAAGTATCGGAAGCAATGAAGTATGCGATCAGTGAAACGAACCGCCGCAGAAAGATCCAGAAAGAGTATAATAAGAA
>MVCT01000018.1 GCA_002049945.1 Candidatus Cloacimonas sp. 4484_140 | reverse complement strand
GGAAGATAATTTTATTGCAAATTTTATGAGCATGTATGAAGCTGCATGGAAAGCGCGCGAGTTGCTGGGATATCCTGGAAAACCATGATCGATCTTTTAGTTCGCAATTTCAACTTACGATCCAGTTAAAAAACATAAAAGTGAGGATTAATGAAAAAGTTTATTATAGTTTTATTCTTAAGTGTCTTATTAATCAGCATTGCCCAAGCTGATTCTCTTTTTTCAAGTGGCTCAATTTCTGGTGTATTTGGAGGACCCCTCGTAAAATATACAAAGATCAATAATAAAGATGCTTTGATCTTGGGCGCTCGGGGTGGTTGGGCGTTTAATAGTATCTTCACGATAGGCGGCGGAGCGTACGGACTGGTGAATGATATTCCAATCAATGCTGCACAACCAGATACCAATTTTATAAATCTCGGCTATGGCGGAATTGTTGTTGAATATGTCGGCATGTCCGATAATGTCATTCATTGGCAGGTCGGTGGGCTTATCGGAACTGGGGCAGTAAGTACTCGAAATGGTAATGAGACAGGAAAGAATGATATCATATTTGTTCTTGAACCCGGTGCTGATGCCGTATTGAATATCACCTCTACTATACGCTTATCTGCAGGAATCAGCTACCGATTTGTGTCTGGTGTTGATTCGGATAATTTTGATTATTATCTAAAAAATAGCGATCTTTCCAATTTTTCTGCAAGTCTTACTTTGCTGTTCGGGAGTTTTTAACAGAAAAAGACTTGTCATCAGCCAGTTGGCTGAACGAAGTAACCGGAGTGTCAATTGTTAATGGAACGTGTTTTTTTAATATGCAAAAAATCCCCTCTAAAAAGAGGGGTGGTTCCGATTTATCGGAATCGGGGTGTGTTATAGGTACTGATTGACAACTTAAGAAATACTCTTCGATTCGCCTTCATACCCGGGACTTCGGCGTAGAAGACATGCCTCAAATTTTCGGAAATTATGTTCATCTCGTACCCAAGTCCAATTTGGGTACGAGAGGGCAAAATCTTACAAAAACAAAAGCCCACAAATGAATGTGAGCTTTTTGTGTAGTTTGAGCTTTAAGAAAAATTACTTCTTTACGTCCCGTGACTTTGCGTAATCCTTTTGCAGTTTTTCAACTAATTTGTTCGCAGCAAACTCAGCCATGTGCGTGAATCCGGTTCTCATCTGATCCTGAGTTAATTGAGAGAGCTGTACTGCAGTGAGCACATTTCCCACAGCGGTACTTCCTGTGAGAAAGAAGGATGAAGAAACGGGTCGTGATTCAGAAACATCCGTTTTCCAGATCAGCGTCGAGGTGTGATTATCATAAATTTTAAAAGTAACGTCCATATTGAAATTCACTGAAGAAGCCCAGGAATTTGCACCGATGCCATAGCTGTTGATCGTTAGACTAAAAAGAAAATCGGCTGATCGCGTATCATCGATGGGGTTGTAATGAAGAATGTCAGAACCCTGCTGCAAAGTCTGAGTTTTAATGATCTCAGCAACATTCACATCTTTCATTGCACTATCAAGTTTTGCCTGGGTTTTACCCGCTTCAATGGTATTTACAACAGTTGATCCGATGTTTACAAGAGTGTTGAAAAGATTTTCCGAACTCGATTTTTTAGAATCAGTTGAAATCGTGAAATAGCTGTTTGTTGTCACATTACCCCAGGGTGTTGAAGTAACGGTCGCTGCCACAGTCTTGTCATTAAAGGTGTAGGGGATGAGTTTTTTGTATGCAGTGCTGCATGCGAAAAGACTAATAAGGACAAGGATAGCGATAACAAGTCGAACTGATTTTTTTACATTTTTATTCATGTATTGCTCCTATTTATTTTTTTTCATAAACAAAATCAATACAAAATATGAAGATTAAAATGTCAATTTTTTGGCTCATTTTTATACATTAAATGCTCAAATTTCTGTCTGTAAAGAAATTCAAGACTTGAGTTAAGAATCCGCAAGCGGAGACTTGACTTAAGGATTGAACTGCGGTTCACATCGTTCTTAACTCAACGCCTTCCGTCTTCTCCGCCAGCTGGCGGATACGCCGTGACAGGTCGGCTGTTAAGTCAAGTACGATGTATGTTATGAATTCCTCGTGTCTGCAAGCTCGAGAATTTTCTGAACCAATTTTTCTATCCCGAGTGAAATGTAAGAAATACTTGGACCAAGCATATATGCAGGTGTAGTTACGATCTTAAGAGTTTCATCTAATACGATATCATCAACCGGACATGTAACATGCTTTGCTCCAAAAGCTTCGATTTGTCGAGCTGCTCCTGAATTATTTCCCAATGTTAATTTTGGATGTTCATATCCAAATACCTTCGCAGCAATCATTGGAGCTATGCATATAAAACCGAGTGGTTTTTTCTGAGCGTGTATTTCTTTTAAGAGCTTCTCAAGATGGGGATTGACAGTCATGTTAATTCCCTTTGTTGCGAAATCACAAAGGTTTTTCATTGCGCCGGATCCGCCGGGTATTATCAGCCCATCCAACTCGGATGCAGATACATTTTTAATGTCCCGGATATCTCCACGTGCAATTCTTGCGGACTCGATAAGTATGTTTCTTTTTTCTCCATGAATCTGTTTGTTTGTTAGATGGTTCACCACATCCATTTGTTCTGTGTCGGGCGCCATCATCACAATACCTGCATGCGCTCTATCGAGATGAAGAAGTGTTACAACCGCTTCATGTATCTCTGAGCCATCTTTCCAACCGGAGCCGGACAGAACAACTCCGATATTCAAATTACTTGCATTTTGCATTATTCCTCCAATATAAATATTTTAACCATCCGACTATGCTTCGCTCCGCCGTGACAGGCGAAAAACACCCCAGTTGAATAAAAAACAAATTCAACCCCAGTTAAATAGAAAAGAAAATATAACGGGGCAGGCGGGCAGGCTAAAAGCACGAAAAAAGAATTTAAGAAAATTATTCTGAAAAACTTCATTTTACTAATTCATGTATTTCGTATTTTTTGTGGATTATAATATAATTCTATTAAAAATCCTAACCACATTTTTCTATATTCTTCAAAAATTGCTCCCTTAAGCACGTCACATCTCAGCGTGGGAGCTCTTGTTAAAAGCAGATTCAAAACTGACCTACATTGATCAAAAAGATGTTTTTATTTTCTTTAGAATATTGAATTAATTCATCGCTAAATCCTGATTTTGAGAATAAAGAAAAATATTCTTTTCGATTTTCTGTACCCCATTTTACACTTCTGCTTTTCATCTGTAAATCAGTTAAAATATTCATTCCAATATGTTTCTGAGACCACTTACACTCACCAAACACAATCTCATCATCACCAATCCCTACAACATCTATTTCGTTATATTTATCCCACCATCTTCCATATTTCTTCATCGTGAAGGGAAATTTTAATTTATACATTGTTCGTATTGATAAAGTTTCAAACACATTAGCAACAAAATGGTCAAAATCATTTTTAATTTTTTCTTCAACTGAAGTTATATCATCCATCTCAAGATAACTTTGATATGGGAAAACGTATTTAAACCAAAATCTGAAAAAATTATCTTTTATAAAATACAAACCTTTTTTACTTTTTAAAGGATTTGATTCTGTTACCGGAACTTGCTTCTCTAAGATATCCAGATCAAGTAATTTTTTAATAAAAGCAGTAATGCTGCTTGCTTGAACGCCTAATCTGCTTGTGATATTATTTAACTTATGATTTCCTGATGCAATAACAGAAAGAATTGAAAAATATGTAGATACATCGCTTACTTCTTCATGCAATAAGAATCTGGGTTCATAATAAAGAAATTTATTTTTATCAAGAATTTCTATTTTGATTGATTCAAATAATCTTTTTCCCTGTTTAAACATTTCGATGTATTTTGGAATTCCGCCTGTCACACTATAGTAACGTATTAATTCCTCATTATCCATGCCTTGATAAAATTTATGATAGTGTGAGAAATCAATTTCCTGAAGTTTGATCTGTGCCGTTCGTCTTCCATAAAGAGGACTGCTATATGCCAGAGTTTCACTATACATCATACTTATTAATGAACCACAAAGAATTATCATTATATTCTTGTTCTTAAGCTGAGTATCATAAATTCTCTGGAAGATCGAGGAAAATTTTTTATTTGATTTTACTAATGATTGGAACTCGTCAATTGCTAACACAAATCTCTCATTATCATTTAGCTTTCGACTCAAATATTTGAATATTAGATCCCATGAATCAATTTTTACTTCCCTGAAAAGATCATCTTCGAATAGTTCCGATAGCTGATCTTGAAATCTCTTGATTTGACCTGTTTCATTTTGAGTGTCAGCAAAAAAATACAATGATTTTTTCCCTTTCAGGAAACGATTTATTAATGTTGTTTTCCCGGTTCTTCGTCTTCCAAATAATACAACAAAAGATGACGCTTCACTTCTGTATTCGCTTTCGAGAAGTTCCAATTCTTTTTCTCTGTTAATAAATTTCACCAGCACCCCTTTTAATAATATAGATTATAATAATACAAATTATTATTAATCGGATTTATGTGTCAACTTAATCTCTTCCAACCGTTTGGGTGTTTACTGATTCGGAAGAATTTTTGTTTCATTTTACTATTTTTAATATATTTTCAATCTTTTGTTTCATTTTTTGATAATGAGTACCTTTCCAATAAATTTTATCACATTTTTCACAAATAGTGAAGTTGTCGTGCAACTTTTTAACTTTTTGGGGAAGCCGCTCCTCAATCTTTGCTTTTTCTATCGGATGGAGTAATGAATTGCATTCCAAACAGCGCGAGAAAAGTGCTATATGCTCTTTCAGCTTGAATTGTAGTATTAACTCTTTTAGTTGTGGATCGAGATAATCAGCATAAACAAAGTAGCCATACTTGAGTTCATTCCTTTTCAGTATGCTGTGATCTTTTGTGATTAGGATACGTTCTTCCTGATTTGCTTTGTGTACAAGTTCATGACTTATAAAATTTTCATTGTAAGCTGTATTGATGCCGAGCATTCTGAGATACCGAGCAAGAGTGCCGAGATGTTGATCAGCAAGAAAACGTATCTTATCCGGAAGAGGGTGAGAGATTTTACTCACAGAATTAATATCAAAGTTGTGAAAAAAGGGATACACGCTGATTTTGTCATTTCCCTGAACAATATAAGAGAAATCTTTTTGCTCTCCATTTACCAGTATCATTTGAACTTGAGTGTGGGGGATGTTGAAGGATTCAATGAGGTCTTTTACGGAGGTTTGTACCGGAATAGTGTGAGTAAATAGTACTTTTCTTTTTTCTATGGGAAGAAATTCATTCAGCTCTTCGTAGCATCGAAGGTGAATGGTTCGCATGATCTTACTCTTTTACAACCCGGGAATCCCTGCGCGAGAGTATAATGATAGTATTTAGCACACCAGTGAGGATCATCACATAGAGCAGTGCATGAATAGTATCCTGGCTTCGATGAGACCAGTTAAAGAGCAGCATAGTCATCAATACAAAAAGCAACCAGAATACAGGGAAATAGCCGGGTCGTTTTATAAGTAAGCCAAGAATTATCGCAGGGACGAGCCAGATGACAAGCTCGATTGGTAAAAATGGAATGAGTACTCCTATAGTAGTTGCTCCTCCACGACCGCCGTAAAAATGATAAAAAACTGGAAAGCAATGTCCAATGATCACAAAGGATGCAGCAATAATTATATGAGAGAACTGCATCTTAAGCAGAAAGCCGATGCATATCAGAAAGAGACCTTTTAAACCATCAAGTACTGCAACAACACATCCCCAGCCCTTGCCGATGTTTCTGAATACATTGTAAGCTCCGGCGTTTTTGAGTTCGATATTACGGATATCTCTTCCTGTTACAAGCTTGGTGACAATTACGCTACAGGAAAGTGAGCCGATCAAATAACCGGCTATTGAAAGAAGGATAAGTTTTAATATATCAATATTCATATGCAGTCCTTCATAGCTTCATTATTTTTCGATCTCAAGATCCTTAATTTTCCTTGAAAGGTTTGATTGCTGGAGACCGATATTTTCAGCCGTAAGACTTATATTCCAATTATATTTGTCAAGCTGTTCTTTCAAATATTCTATTTCAAACTGTTTTTTTGCCTTTGTAAAATTGGATATACTGAACAAACCTGCTTCCTTATTCTTCTTTGAAGAAAGCAATTTTATATGTGGGGAAACCTCATCTTCCGGGATGATTTTTTCGGGCGAAATGATATACAATCGCTCGACAAGATTCTTTAATTCACGAATATTGCCCGGGAAAGAATAACTTTGTAGAAGCCGCATAGCTTGTGATGAAAATTTCTTTGGATGTACCTTTAACTCAACTGCATAATAATCAAGAAAGTATTCAAGCAGAATCGGAATGTCTGAAATTCGTTCTCTCAATGGGGGAATCTGAATCGGGATCACATTAAGGCGATAAAATAAGTCTTCGCGGAATGTGCCTTCCGAAACCATTTTTTCCAGATTTTTATTGGTTGCAGCAAGAATGCGTACATCAATATTAATAATTGTATTTGAGCCGATGCGTTCAAATTTACCTTCCTGAATGACACGAAGTATCTTTGCCTGAGCATTGAGATTCATGTCACCGATCTCATCGAGGAAAAGAGTTCCTTCGTGAGCGACTTCCAGTTTCCCAAGCTTCTTGTTTTCAGCACCGGTGAATGCGCCTTTTTCATGACCGAAAAGTTCGCTTTCCACAAGTTCATTTGGAATAGCAGCAGAGTTGAATTTCACAAAAGGACCATTCTTTCTATTGCTCTTATTATGAATGGCATAAGCAACAAGTTCTTTTCCAGTACCGCTTTCCCCGCGAATGAGAACCTTGCTGTCCGTTTTGCTGACCTTATCAATAAGAGTTCTTACCCGTTCAAATTCCGGCGAAATACCGATCATTTTGTAATGGGATTCAATATCCTTCTGCTCTTCATTATATTTTTTATAGAGCTTTATCTTATCTGAAATATTCCGCGCAGAGACAATGATCTTATGAAGAGAGAGCGGTTTTTCAAGGAAATTGTAAGCACCCATTTGGACAGCTTGCACCGCAGTTTTGATTGTGCTGTGTCCGGATATCATGATTACATCCAGCGATGGGAAATCTTTGCGGACTTTCTTGAGCACTTCGATGCCGTCCATACCCGGCAGTTTTACATCGAGAAGGAGGAGGTCGATAATCTCATGGGCAAGAACTTGCAGACCTTCTTCGCCTGAGGACGCAACGAGAACTGTGTAGCCCTCATCTTCCAGAATATCCGAGAGAGTTCTGCGAATATTTTTTTCGTCGTCAATCACTAAAATTTTCATTGTAATCTTCTCTATCTTTTTTTTTGAGGTTAATTTTTATGATAAAAATAGTGCCTTCGTCCTTTTTGCTTTCAACTTCAATTGTTCCCTGGTGCTGGTTTATAATTCTTTTTACTATTGAAAGACCTAGTCCGGTACCCTTTTCTTTTGTAGTATAATATGGGCGGAATATTCTTTCCATGTCCTCAGGGGGAATACCGTCACCTGAATCTTTTATTGTAAAAATAAAAGCTCCGTCTTCATATTTTGAAGAGATATCCATTATACCGCGGGCAGGCATTGCTTGTATCGCATTCTGGATAAGGTTCACAAAAACCTGTTTCATCTGCATCTTATCGCCAAAGAATTCGGGTATTTCCGGATCAAGAGCAAGAGTAATGTCTGCCTTTCCACGATAGGGAGGAATAATATCTCGGATCTGCTCATTGATATCATATTCTTCAAAATTGGCAGAAGGCATACGAGCAAATTTGGAAAATTCTTTCACAAGATGCTGCAGGTTGCTTATCTCTTCGTTGATAACTTCCATAGAATCCCGAAAGATCTTATCGAAATTTTCGCTCTTTCCCCAGTATTTCATTTCCATCCGTTCGGTAGAAAGCCGAAGGGGAGTGAGTGGATTCTTGATCTCGTGCGCCATGACCTGTGCCATTTCGCGCCACATCATATCCTTTTCTGCCTGCAGAAGTTTATCACGATTGCTCTCCAGTTCTTCAAGCATATTATTGAAAGAGACAATAAGCCCGTTTATTGGTGAGAACCTGGATTCTCGAATCCTGACTTTCAGATCACCGGCAGCAATTTTTTTGGTGCCTGCCTGCAAACGGTTCAAGGGACGGGTAATAAGTGTGAGGAAAATCAGCAGGATTATAAGAACCACAAGCCCGGAAATAACAACATACAGTGTAGAATAGAGGGTCATGTCTTTGCGGAAAAGATAGGTGGTAAGTTCAATTTTATTTATGTCTGTGAGGATTGGGGAGACCTCTTCCTTATCGATAGCATTCTTGTGTTTGCTATAGAGATCATGTACTTTGTCATACAAATTCAGCGAAGTAATATCCTGGGAATAATCATTGAACTGTGTCATGAAAAAAAATCTTGTTAATAGTCCTGATAGCACCAGAAGAATGAACATTATGGCAATGATTTGTATTTTAAAGGATGGGAGTTTCATGATTCGAGGTCGTGAAGTGAAAAGGCAGGTGAGCGATAGGTGGCAGGTTTATTATTCCAGTATTTCATCAATTCAATATTTTTTTCCATTTCTTCAAGATACACAGGATGTAAGGATGCAGTAACCTCAAAGAAATATTCCCTGCCCTCTTCAAAAAAATCTATATGCTGAATATTTAGGTTTTCAAGCAGAATAAAATGCTGTTTTGCTTCATTAAAATCGAGAAATATGAAGTTTTCCCTTTCTTCTGTTTTATCAATCGTAAAAAATCTATCAACGACATCATACTTGATCGAGTGGGTTTCAGAATTCACATGAAGAGGTATTTCGCTGCCCTGTTCGTGTATTCGGTAGGTGAATTCCAGTAAGATTTGCTGACCTGACTGCATTATCTGCTCAATGTCCTTGGTGTAGCAATTGACGATCCTTCCGGAAAAAACAAGCACATCATCCTGAAGTCGATACGAGCAATTATCAAATATGGGAGTAACATGTGATGAAAAGAGTGAACCTGCAGCGATAACGAGCGTGGTGATCTGTTTTGATAGTGCTTCAAGCATTTTATGTACTCCTGATAATTATGTTAATACATTCTAAAATTTGATAAAAGTTGGCAAGTTTATAGAAAAAAAAGAGGATAAGCAGTCCAAACCACTTATCCTCAATTAATTGCTATGCTTATAGTTCTACGGATTTGCCGTTATTTTTATAATTAACTTTTCCAATACCTGTATCAAACTCATGTTTTTCAAAATGGGATTCCGAAACTGAAATATTTCCTATGCCGGAATTGCAATCTGCTTTCTTTGCAGTAGAGTTGAATACATCGATATTGCCCACGCCAGTATTACAGTCCAGTTCAACTGCAATTAGAGATTTAACAAGAATATTTCCAGCGCCTGTATTCATCTCGATATTGTTTGTTTTTATATTGGATGCATTGATGTTTCCAGCACCGGTTGAAAATTCCATTTCCGTAAAATTACAGTTATCAAAATTCAGGTTTCCAGCACCGGTTTCCACTTCAAAGTCCTTGCCATCCATATCACTGATCATGATATTTCAAGCTTTCCCTTCTGAATAGAAAGTGTTACGTCATTTTCATACTTTTCCCAGATCATCACTTCAAGTGCATAGGATTGTCCACCCTCAAGCGTGATATTTCCGGAGTGTGATTCAACAATGAAAGTGTCATATTTTTCATTGTCTATTAGAATAATAGTTCGTGAATGCTCAAGTGTAATGCCTTTGACGCGTACTTTATCTCCATCAAAATGGAACTCGCAGGAAGCAAAAAGCAATGGAATTAGAACTAATAGGATTAGAACTTTTAAAAATTTCATGATGACTCCTTTTACAAAGCCCCATCGCAAAGGACGGGGCTTTGTATGAGCTTATAATTTAGAATCCAAACCATGGACCAATGCTGACGGTCAAGCCATCAAGCTTGGTCTCTGGTGAGTTCGTGACTTCAAAGATGTCATCACAGATATTTGCATTCCAACCGCTGTGATATGAGTAGCTGAGCATATAACCAACTGCAGCACGGATTCCAAGCCAATCAGTAAGACGATACAGAACTTCTAATTTGGGTTGGAAGAGAATATAGTTTTTCTCTAATTTTACATAGTTATTTGTTGAGTTTGCGAGCTGACCATTCAACTGATCCCAATCATAGTTGTCACCAATGTGAGAAAGCTCGAGTGTATGACCTCCCCAGCCAAGCATAAAGCCAAGGGATGTGGCAATATTTTTTGAGAGCATGATACGCTTATCAAGAGTAACTCCACCAAATCCAAGACCATATTTCATTCTCTTCACACCGGTAGTATCGATCATTTTTCTGTCGATTGAATACCATTCCCCCATTCCACCAAGGAACCAGTTCTTGCCGATGTTGCCTTTACCGCCAAATCCATTCAGGAACATTCCGTCTTCACGAAGCGGAGAAAAGCCAAAATCTTCGATAATTTTATTCACATCTTCGAATTTGCTCTTATCGACAAACCACATTGGGATCCAGCTACCACCGCCGCCACCAGCATCTAATTTGTGTTTCTTTTCTATAATTATTTCACCTGTTTTTTCATCGATTTTGGGTTTCTGGCGTGATTGAAGCACAGCTCGAGTTTCATAGATCTGTTCATTTCTAAAGAAAACAATATCGACTGTTTCACCAACTTTTTTGCTCTTGATCATAGTTGAAAGCTGGCTTTCATAACGGGCTTTTTGCCCGCCGAATTCCATGATGATATCACCTTTCATAAGACCGGCTTGTTGAGCTCCGCCACCAGGTACGACGCCGGAAAGAAGGACACCATAATTATAATCATAGTGCATTTCATAGGCATCTTGAAAGGTCATATCAGCAAGATACACACCAAGCAGAGGACTATCTGCGTTGTATTCACCTGAGAAGGAAATCTGGATCTTCTTAATTTGATCTTTATTAAGATCTTTGAGTTGTTTTAATTCCTCCAGATCAGATAGGTCGATATCGACATCCTCCTGTCCCCATCCGTCAACTGAAAAGACGAAGGGTTCTTCTGCATTGAGCATGGCTGCTGCTCCGAAGAGCAATACAACCAGGATTACACTTAACTTTTTCATTTGTTTCTCCTTTCATTATTTTGAAAATTTGAAAAAGGGAGGGAAGCGGGGGGCGCTTCCCTTTGTGAAGCTATGTTATTTCTTAGGGAGGTTATATAGCTTTTTTCTTTCTTTCCATAATACAATAATTGAATTATGTTTCATTTTTAACACCTCTATGTACTTTTTTCTTTTTTATTAGTCAAATATCGTGCCAAAAAATTTTATAAAATGTGTAATTTACTTACTGACAGTGAGATAGAATAAATTAGTAAAAAATAGCGTATTTAAAAATCAGTTAGAGTTGATGTGTGATTGATATAAGTTATATCAAATTGATATGAACCTTCTTTGATTTGGTTTATTTGATGATTACTAATTTTTGAATTGAGGATTTTTTATCAGTTGATAATTTACAGAAATAAATTCCTGAGCTGACATTTTCAGCATTCCACTCAAAAGTATGATTTCCTGCTTGCTTATTTTCATTAAGAAGTGTTTCGACAAGCTGTCCTTTGAGGTTGTATATCTGGATTTTAACTTTATCAGGATGGGGGAGAGAGAAGGAAATATGCGTGGTGGATTTGAAGGGATTAGGGAAATTTTGATGGAGTGTTACTATATCATAATTATGAATAGTATCATCGACTGCTACTCCCTGCCATTCGTAAGCTCCCATATCGATTCTACCGTCATAAATACGAGGATTTCCATCCAGATCCCAGGGTGGAAGATGAAGCCCTGTGGTATCTGGAGTGCCGGAGTTTATGCAAGGGGAAGTGTCCAATAAATGGAAATTTAAACTATCGGGATCAATAAATTGAGGGTCTTCATCAATATTACCAGTTCCAAGATAACCTCCCATAATGTCTGAATATTGGGCATCAAGAGTAGAATTACTATGCATATCAATTTCCTGGGGTGCATTCATCCAGAGTGTTGAGTTAGCGAGATTTATTTCGGATAAATTATAACAACAAATTCCGATATTACTATTTCCTGT
>MVCT01000120.1 GCA_002049945.1 Candidatus Cloacimonas sp. 4484_140 | reverse complement strand
CTTGTTTGTTGCATAATTTCCTCACATAATATTTTATTTTTTTTACAATTATAACTTATTAATATGAGCACAATTATGCAACTATTTATTTGATTTTGGAGTTTCTAATGCACTATTTGGGTTTAACATTCAGTATATTGCCTGAGCAGTTAGGGACTACTCCCTGACTTGACAAATCGCGAAGCAGATGGGGTTCAGAATGCAGATATGAATTTTGTCGGGGTGGAGTTCAGAATGTACCATGAGGTTAGTGCTTTATAGGCGTTCCCAAAGAGGGAACAGTTAAATTTGCTTCGCATTTAACGTCCTAAAGCTTTGGGAACGAGAAGAAAGAAGATGCAGACTGGATTTCATTCCGCTTGCAGACTTATGAAAATCAAAAACAAAAAATTAGAAATTCCTCTGCCTGTCAAGGCGTAGTGCAACGGAGACGGGTGGTTTAAAAAAAATCCGATACTGTTTTCTGCGAAAATCTGTTCAATCTGCGTGTATCTGTGTGCCATTATTAAATTCTAAAACGTCTGCCCAAGACTGAAATAAAGCTTTCCTGACGGCTCACCGTTTTTTGGGAACCAGTTAAATCCATAATCACATCGGACAATGCCGAGGGGAGTGGCAAATCTCAAACCAATGCCCGGACAACTTCTCATCGGCTCCTTTTTTATATCCTTCATATAATTCCAAACATTCCCGAAATCAAAAAATATCACTCCGCCAAGTGCTTTATAGATAGTCCGTCTTATCTCTATATTATTTACGAGTTTATACCTTCCGCCAATTGGAAGTCCCTTATTGTCCAGCGGTCCGACCTTTCTATAACTGAAACCGCGCAGTGAGTGTGGACCGCCTGTATAAAATCTCTCATTAAGTGGAATGTTTGTGGAATTTCCAAAAAGTGTAAGTCCGCCGGCTTCAAGCGAGAGGGCTATAATTGTGGTATGTGTGATCGGTGCATAATATTTTCCATGAAGTACCAATCGCCCGAAAACATTAGTAGTTTTTTCATAGGAAGTTGCAATTTCACTATCGAGGGAAAGCACATGACCGCTTGTTGTATTGAATATATTATCTCTGTTATCGTGAATTGCAGAAAGGATCAAGGAGTTTAAATTGGAACTATATTTATCTGGAAATTCCTGCACTTTCACATGACTGAAGTGCACTCTTTCATACCTGTAGGCAATGGAAGCACTGGAATATTTGGAAAGGGATTTGCCCACGATCACCTTCCCCCCGTATTCCGAAACATCGTAGCCGGGCTCTTCATTATATGTCGCAAATATGTTCACATCGGTCTTCAGTTTGACACCAAAGGTCCATGGCTCGGTATAAGACACTTCTATCTTGCGAGTAATATAACTTAGTTTCCCGCTCAAACCGACTTTTTGTGCAGTTCCCCACAGATCGCTATAAAGCAGTTCCGCAAAAATACGGGCTTTATCAATGGAGCCGTACCCTACCCCTATATTGAATTCTCCGGGAACTTTCTCTTTGATCTCGATGAGGATATCCTTCTCGGAGCTTAGCGAATCTATGGCCACGGGTCTGATAAAAATGCTTTCAAACAGACCGGTAAGATACAGCGCTCTCTGCGATGCGAGGAGTTTGGAATAATTCACGATCTCGCCGGATTTGAAGGTCAGATCACGCATAATGATCTTTTTCTTTGTGATCTCCAAGCCACGAATAATGATATTTCGTATTGAAAATTGTTCATTTTCGGTAATGCGGAAATCAACAAGCGCTCTATGCAACTCATCATTTATTTTGATGCCTGGCACTACTTCAGTATCAAGAAATCCTGCATTTGCATAAAGTGTCAGCAATGTGTATGTTGCATCCTGAACCTTTTTCTGTTGAAGCAGGTGACCTTTATACAGCCCGATTTTTTTCATAAGAGTTGAATCAGGAAAGACCGAATTTCCAAATACGGAAATACCCTCGATATACGTTGGCTCTCCTTCAAATATCTGAATGCTGATCGAAAGCTGTTTTTTCTCTTCGTTCCTCTCAATAGAGTAATCATTGATCTTTGCTTGCAGATAACCATTCTGTTGATAGAAAAGTGCAAGATTCTTCAGGTCTTCTATGAAGACTTCAGGATAATAATAGGCGGGACTTAAAAATTTGCTTGCCGTTGTAACCATTACTTCCTGTAAAGTTCGTGACTTATAGACACTATTTCCCTCAAAGGTAATGGAAGTTATTGTGAAGGCATTCTTTTTATTTGCAGAAAGTCCGGAAGCCATGAGCAGCAATATTATTATAAGCAATATGGCAGAATATCTCTTTTTCATTTGAAGTTCACCCTGTATATCAAATCAGCACCCGCGTTGCCTTCCTGGTCTGCCTGTCCCTGCAAATAGAAGTGATCGGTTAGCTTATAATCAAGCTCGATACTCTGTTCGTTCAGATAACCGATGCGTGTGGAATATGTTACTTTCATCCGCTTTGAGAGCTGCTTGGATGCAACGAGCTGCGGTCCCCATGAATCACCGAAATTAAAGAGGTTCCCCTCGATCGTAATATCATCAAGATCAAAAATATTTGCCATTTTACCTGCAATATATCCGGATATTTTCTGGCTGGAATACTGTTCTGCTCGTTCAAGCAAAATATCTTTCAGAGAAGTATCATATTTATCAGGCGATTGAGAAAAAATCTGCTCACGGGTGGTTCCGATAGTAATTAATGAGAGTATGTTCGCTTCATCGAGAGCAGGAATCGATTGAAGGGTTATCGTTGCTTTATCGGCAGGTCCTGTCACAGCAAAGACAATATGATATGGCTCTGCATCGGGCTGTTCGTAGTTCTTTATGTCCGTTTCCGCTTGAATATCAAGAATGGGATTGATGACATTGGGATCGGTAAAATCCATAACTCCGCGTGTGATCTCAAATTTTCTATCAAGATAAACGATATAACCTTCAGTCGTCTCTATTCGTCCTGTGAGATTCGGTTGAGCCAGAGTTCCTATAACGCCGACATCTGCCTTGAGGCATATACGCGCAAGATTATTGTCTATCCAGATATCCTTGCTTTCAGTAATACGAACATTTAGTTTGGTCTGCATCATAAGCTGGGAAGGTTTTTGGAATATCTTTGGTTTTCCGAGAGAATCCAGCACTTTTGAGAGATGAATATCCTTCCATCGATCAGATAGCCGTTTTTTTGCTGAGTGTAATCCAGTGTGCAGCTTTTTATATTAAATTGGTATTTTTCAGGTTTATTTAACGCAATATTGTCTGCTTCAAAATGAAAAGCAATATCTTTTATCGCGCCATTGCTGTAATCAACATATCCTGAACTATTGACGAAGCCATCGTTGAACATACACCGAAAGCTCTTCAGAACCATCTGCTCATCAGTTGCGGAAATATCGAGCATACACTTTGAGAGCGGAGCAGGAAAATCCGTTGGGAGAACATCGATATTATCTGCTTTTACATAACCACGGAAAAGTGGAGTTTGCATAGTTCCTCGAATATCTACAGAAGCATTTATATTACCCTGCGCATTCATAATTGCAGGAGACAGTGTCTCGATGAATGAAATATCGAATTCATCAAGAGACAGGTGAATATCTAAATCTTCTTGCTGCAAAGTGCCTTTCAAACAAACTGCCTGCTTCCCGTTGATCGACAGGGCAATATTCGGCGAAAAATAACTCCAACCCGACTCAGAAATGCTGCCGGTTAGAGAGAAGGTTTTCCCTTCGTAAAGACCTATGCATTTATTTATATTCAAAGTGCTACCTGAAAAGACCAGCAAGGCATCGAGATTTTCGATTGGTGATTTATGCTTATCTAACTGGAGAAAACCGTTATTAACACGAAGCGATCCGCTGATATCCGGTGCAGCAAGTGTACCGCTAATCTGAACTGTGGAAGTAAGAGTCCCCTGAACCTGTATTGCATCGAGAAACTCTCCTGCAAAATCCGACAACTGCACCTCAGAAATTGCAACCTCTCCCTGCAGCTCGCTGTTTGGGCTTATCGCAAAACCGCCTTTGCTTTGATCAAGTCCCATTTTTCCGCGAATTCGAATTTCATTATTAAAGAGCTGTACAGTCCCATTGCTGAGTATGACCTCGGACGGTTTTAGTTTACCTTGAATCGCGATCTTATCAACAAAAAGGTCCTTATATGCCGGCTTATCAATCGTGAGAGAAACTGTACCTGCCGGTTTATCCATTGTTCCGTTAAATGAGATATCTCCCGAAATACTCCCCTGAATTCCAGCCAATGAATCTGATAAAGCACCCAGCATTTCAAGAGAAAGTTCTTTCATGTTCGCATTCAAAGAGATATTATCATACAGGGAAAAACTGCCATCGATCGAACCAAAGTGATTTTTTGATTTTTGTTCTCTATTTATGAAATCAACGAATACATTGCCCGATCTTTGTGATAATGAGAAATCACCTTTTGCTTCACATCGAACTTTTTCAGTATCTATATGCAGTGTATTCACCGAAATATCTGAATTTTTTGCAGTGCATTCCAACACAAGAGAGTGCACGGAGAATTCTTGATATTTCACACTATCCGCATGCAATGAGAAATTGCCGGAGAAATCTTCCAATGTGCCGAATATCGATCCTCTATATTGAACCCGTCCGAGAATTTCTTCACTCATAATAGCTTTTGTGAGTGGGACAAGAGACTCGATCCTACCTGTGAAAGAACTGTTTTTTATAAGTAAAGAACTGTCGGCATACTGTATTTCAGCATACAAAGAATCAACCGGAAACTTCATGTATGAAAGACTGCCTCCCCTAACTTTTGCATGAATCTCAGGATTGGTTAGATCTCCGCTAAAGTCTGCATCCGCATATAATTTCCCTCTTGCATCCAATAAGTTAAAGAGTCCGGCAATGTACTCAATATTATCTATGCGAATTTCTGCAGAGCCATCTACTGCATTATTTTGGAGGGAAAAATTGCTTTGTACATAAGATGCTTCTTGTGTGATACGAAGTGCAGCATTGCCTTCCTTATATGAGAAAATGCAATCCAGCGGATCGATGTTTTTTTCTTCGAAAATGATCTTACTCAGCAGTATTTTGCCGGAAAATTCCGATGTTATCAGGGATGACATCGCACCTGAAGCTTTTATATTTCCATTCAAAGAGCCCTTATATGGCGACTTGTTTTTATATAGAAATTCCCATAATTGAGAACAATCTATATTCGAAATATCAAGATCGACATTATAAAATTCCGTACTGTCCGGCATCATCCAGCCCTGTGCAGAGAAAGAACCATCGAACAATTCTGTTGAGAAATCCTTTAATTTGAGTGTGTCATTAAGCATCGTGATTTCTAACATGGTATTATTCAGTAATATTTCTTCTGCTTGAATAGTCGGAATGTGAATTTTAGCATCTATCGTAGGTTTTGAAGGGCTTCCGTTTATACTTATTTCGGCATCGACGCTGTGTATATGAGGTTGAAGCCTTGCAGGAATTTGACTGCCTATGATGTTCAGATATTGTGAAGGATCGCCTTCCATAGTAAGATGTGCCTGAAATACAGGGTCAGATTCAGTGAAATGAGCTGTTGCATTTCCTGAGCAGGTTAAACCTTCTGAAAAAAATGTAATATTGGATACTTCCAGAAATTCTTCCTCGTAAGCACCTTCAACCGTGAATTCCTCTATTAAATATATTTGCTCATCGTGGACTATCTCACCGGAATGGAATTGCATAAGAAAAGCATATTTATTCATTGCTTCATCATTATGAACGTTCAACGTGAGTCCATTCATCCTTGTCTCCAGAGGGATCGCTTGATCATCATAGGAAATCGTAGATTCTGAAATTTCTATGTTGGCAATAGCAATATGCACCGGATTTCTGGGTGACTCTTTCCCGGAAGAAAGTTTGGGTAAAAGAAATTTCCCTTCCTTATCCCTTATCAGATCGACATCAAGACCTTGTATGAGAATATCTGAAATCGATAATTTATTTGATATAAGAGCGAAAATGTTATAATGAATTTTTATTGAATTTATCCCGAAATCGGATGATTCGGTTGTCGTACTTCGGAAAGAAATATCCCTAACTGATAGCCGGGAGAAAATATTTGTCTTGAGTGAACCTATTGAAAACTCGTTCTGTAAAGTACTTGAAAGGGTATTTTCAAGAATAGTTTTCAGTGTATTTCTTCCCGGTGGTGTCTGTATAAAAATATATAGGAGCACTAGTAATGATAGAAGTGAGATGCAAAAAATAGCAAGAATACGAAGTATAAGTTTTAGGAATGAATAATGCATGCGGACAATTAAGGATTTGACACTATGGTGGGAACGATGGATTCAAGAAAAACGAGTTTGC
>MVCT01000017.1 GCA_002049945.1 Candidatus Cloacimonas sp. 4484_140 | reverse complement strand
CCATTTATTGATCATCCCGAATTTGTAGAACGAATATGGTGCTACGGTATCGATGACCATAATCTTGTAATTTCTCAGTTTATGGCGTACCCCAACCCCTTCTCATCCTCAACCACCATATCGTTTACAGGAAAATTGAATTCATCCGAATTGTCTAAGATTACGATTTATAATGTTAAGTTACTTAAGAAAAATAATATTTCTGAAGTAAGGATTCCCTATGAAAAACAAAATTATTTTTGCATTTATTCTTGTTTTTTATCCACTGCTGCTCTTTTCACAGAACATTCAGTTATGGAGCAATTTCTGCACGTCTGCACTCGTGCCGAATGGGGATATTATTGTTAATGTGGATATAGACTCAATTTCTGTGGATTCCTGCGAAACCATGCTCTTTTACTCGACTGACGACCAGCAAAGCTGGACCAATAAGACCATGCATCCGCTCTTTCTTCCCGGGTATATGAATACTCTTTCCGATACACTTGGGTTGCCGGGATCTGGTATATTCCATTAATTATATGATCGAAGTATGCCAGGAAGAGACCGGAGATAATATAGGAAGCCCTTTTCTTGACCTGACTGAATTCTGGGCTTCTTATTCTGACGATAAATTCTATTTTACTCTTAATAACAACGACACAGAGTGGCCACTTTATGAGACAGTTTCTTTCCTCCCACCCTGGTATGTGTATATGGTCGGTCTTAAAAATCCTGAGACAGAAGATTCTGTCGGTTATGCTCTTGTCTATGCTGATATCCCTCCTTTTGGCGGATACCCAGGCTTACAGACAGGTCTTTATAAGGGAAACCTTGCAGACTCGAGCTATGAGCAGATCGGTAATATTCAGGCACAGGTTTACAATGGAAAACTATACATGGCATGCAACATTGACGACCTTACTTCCGATCCGCAGTTCGGTCCATGGCCCAACAGCTACGGTTGCCTTGGCATCGATGGAATAACTGCGACTATAAATGTCGATCCTTTCATCACGCTCAATGACTCCACACCGCCTGTGCTATTTTATCCAACTCACGAAGAAAGAACAATCGGTGTTAATGCTCCACCCCAGCTCTCTGATCTCACTTATATTGATGAAGATGACTCGATTACTTTTTTCATCACCTATACGGATACGGACAACAACCTGCCACCGGTTCACAATATTGTTATTGACGATGCGGCTGTACTTGTTATGATCCCGCAGGATCATTCCTACGAAACCGGCAGTCTTTTTACACTTACAATTCCTGCATCTCAGATCAATTCCTGTGCTCGGTCGCAGTTCAGTGATGGTGAGTACGATGTGCAGTCAAACACGCTGTATATCACAGTTGCTGATGAATGTCCTTCATTCCCATCCTCATCGTTTGTCATTTCTCCTAATCCATTCCAGACATCTGTTAATATATCTTTCCATACAGAAAAACCCATTCAGAAACCTCGATGCATTATTACGAACATCAAAGGACAAACTATTGCGGAACTCGATTGTGAACAAAATGTAGGAGGAACATATTCCTTTGAATGGTCAGGATGCGATCTGTACGGCTTTAAAGCTGGAAACGGTATTTATCTTTGTAATATATTAACTGAAAACAAATTCATAAATTCCAGAAAAATTCTCTTATTAAGATAAAAGAGATTTTAACCACTAATTAACACAAATTATCACGAATTACAATAATAATGAAGAACTAAATTCTTCATTATTTTATTTTCTGAATCCGTGATGATCACTATAATCTGCGTAATCAGCATTCTACCTGTCACGACGTAATGAAATGAAGTTGGTTTCTTTCTTTTTTCGTGGTTTTCGTGTCTTTCGCCTGCCACGGCGTAGCGAAGTGAAGCTGGGTGGTTAAATTTTTTTATCCGTGTGCGATTATTATAATACTGGATTCCCGATACCCAATCAAGTTGAGCACGCTCGGGAATGATAGCTTTTTTTTGATTCGCATTTATTGGATATCTAAATTATACGGCAGCCGCAATTGCACCGGCTCGTGCTGAACATCTCTGATCAGTTCCATGGTTTGGGAAATATTGTCGGTCAGAGGATTTCGGTTCGTCATCCCGTAGAGCTTTAACAAAGTTACCGCAGAGATCGATATTTCTCGATTTAAAAGGATATCCATCAATGTCTTCTTTTCAGGAAAAACAAGCACGGAATAATCATCAATCTCAGCCAGTTCGGCAGCTTTTGCAATAGCATTGTCCATTCCACCCAGCTCGTCGATAAGCCCGTTCTCCAATGCCTGAATTCCAGTCCATATCTTGCCTTGAGCAACTTCTTCGACATCTGTTAGTGGCAGGTTCCGTCCACGTGCAACCAGGTCTTTGAATTCCAGATAAACACCATCCATATCTTTCTTCAGTGCAGCAATATCCTGTTCTGAAGGAGCATAATTGAGCGAGAAAAAGTTTGCATACTTTCCTCGTTGAATTTGGAAGGTATTCACATTTGCCCACTCGCGTAATTGCTGCCAGTTCGGGATCATGCTTACCACACCGATGGAGCCGGTTATGGTATTCGGTTGTGCAAATATATAATCCGCAAGACTGGATATCCAGTAACCGCCCGATGCAGCCACACTTCCCATTGAGATGACTACCGGCATTTTTTCATTGAGTTCTTCCAGTTTATTGAGAATGATATCGGAAACCAATGAGCTTCCACCACCGCTATCCACGCGCAACACAAGCCCTTTTACAGACTTCATCTTCTCTATGCGATTGAGGAGATTTATTGTTTTTTCTTTGGTGATCTTCCTGTAGTTTCTTTCGAACACGCCGGCTTCTGCGATTGTGATCCCGCCCTGAGCGTAGAGTACAGCGATCTTATCATAGACGAATTTCCTTTTATGCGGTTCGTAAAGACTGAATTTTACGATAGGGTTATCCTTCACGACCAGTGCTTCGAAATCCTGCTCATCTCCAAGATGATCAACGAGTCCGTATTCATGTGCCTGATCTCCCGAAAGAAAATATTCGTCGCGTTCTTCAAAGACTGCACTTACTGTTTCGTTACTGAGTCCTCTTGCTGTTTGCAGGTCAGAAATATATGTATCGTAGAGCCCATCAATAATTCGTGTGAGATCTTCTTTCAGCTCGGGTGACATTGTTTTTCGGTCAAACATCTCGCCTGTGCCTTTGTACTTACCTGAATGAAGGACAGTAACATCTATGCCTATCTTCTCGAGCAAACCTTCATAATAGCTGAGTTCTATTCCTATTCCGCTCAGCACAATGCCTGCCGTAGAACTCGGATTGAAATAAATTTCGTTTGCTGTTGATGCGAGATAATATCCCTTATCATAAGTAAAATCAATATAGGCAAAAAGGTCTTTCCCGCTCTCTTTGAATTCGATGAGCTTGTCATGCAGTTCTTTGGTAAGCGCCCATCCGCCCATATACATTCCAGGTTTGATAATGATGCCTTTTATTCGAGAATCCTGCATAGCAGCATCGATCTTTCGGCACATATCCCCGATCGACATTGCCTCCCGGATGAAGAAAATATTTTCGTATTCATTGTAATCATAGTGCAGTCCACCAAGCGAAAGCTCGAGGTAGGTATTATCGTGGATCTTCACCTTCGGTTTAGATGGTAAAGAATTGGCAAGAATAAAAACAAGCAGCAACATTAGTACCCCTATCACTGCAAATATCCAAAGTATGACTTTCCCTATTGTTTTCATATTATGCTCCTTCTTTTATGGTTTCTATTGCATTTGACAGATCAACAAACTCCCGAATAGATAAATCTTCAGGTCTTCGTGTAAAATCCAATGCTGATGTGTCTAATAATTGTTCATACTCATTTTTGGCAAGAAAAGGTTTCAAGCTCACGCGCAACATTTTTCTGCGATGATTAAATACCTTATCGATGAGATCCCACAATTGTTTATGATTAAGTATTTCAGGGACATCCTGTTTGGGAATAAGCTGAACCACTGCGGAATTTACTTTGGGCTGAGGTCGAAAAACATGAGGAGGAACGGAAAATTTCTTTTTTATTGTGTAGTAAAGCTGCAGCTTGATACTGAGTTTTCCATATTCTTTATTTCCGGATCGAGCACAAATACGGTCTGCAACCTCGTCCTGGATCATGACAGTGATGCTTGAGAAGAGATCTCTATTCTCAAGAATCTTAAAGAGCAAAGGTGAGGTGATCTGATACGGCAGATTGGCAACGATCTTTACTTTTTCATCATCAAAATACTTATTGAAATCAACCTGAAGTATATCGGCATTAATTAAAGTATGATTTGTTTGTTCGAATAGTGATTGAAGGTAACCGAACCACTCATTATCGATCTCAAAAGCAAATAATTTTCTGCATTTCTCAAGGAGAAACCTGGTAAGAACTCCGCTGCCCGGTCCGATCTCCCATACAATATCATTTTGCCCGATATCTGAAATTCTGACAATTTTCCGTGCAATATTATCCTCGATGAGAAAATGTTGCCCGAGAGATTTCTTCTTTACTATCAATCTGTTACCCTATAACAAATAAAGTTTCGCAAGAGTGGAGATTAGTGAATAATTCATCTTATGCGTTACCAAGCAGGGGCTTGGTAACGAGGTTGTGGGGATTGGGGCTTGGTAACGAGGTTTTGGGGATTGGGGCTTAGTAACGAGGTGAAAGTGGTTGGGGTTGGTAAATGGGACATAAGTGCTAGTGCCTATTCAAACGTCTTCTCGTTCCCAAGCCCCTGCTTGGGAACGCAATATAACTGTCGAAACCCATGTTTCTATATTCATTCCTTGTATCTTCTGTTCTTTCTATACCTTCTACAGGAGTAGTTTTAAACAATGAAGATAGTATATAATTAATTACAACGACTAAACTTGAATTACTTAAATATATCATATTTAACCTTTTATAATTTTTATTTCCGAACTTGAGTTATAACGATATTCACTAATTTCTTAGGAATTATGATTACTTTTACGATCTCTTTTCCTTCGGTATATTTCTGAATTTTTTCATCGGCAAGTGCTATTTTTTCAACTTCTTCTTTTGGAGTGTCGAGCTCAACAATGATCTTGCTGCGCAGTTTTCCGTTTATTTGGATCACATAAGTTACCTGATCCTGCACCAGAAATTTTTCATTATACTGTATCCATGGTGTTTCCAGAATCGACGTCTGATTTCCGAGCATTGACCATATCTCTTCAGAAAGGTGGGGCGCAAAGGGCTGAAGTAATTTTGGCAGTGCCTCAACAGCTTCAAAAAAGACAGCCTGAACGATCTGCTCACTCTTGTTATTACACTCAAAGGCAGAAATATTGTTCAGGTGCTCCATGATCGCTGCGATGGCAGTATTGAACTGCATTCTGTCCTCAATATCTTCTGTCACTTTCTTGATCGTATAATGTGTGCTGAAGCGCAATTTTTTTGCCCTTGCCGTTAATTGTGCATTTTCATTATAGCTATTTGGAAGACTTTTCAGAAAGGTCTGTTTGTCTGTGACAAGCGTCCACACCCGGTTCAAAAAGCGGAATGCCCCTTTCACACCTTCATCGTTCCATTCAACATCCTTTTCGGGTGGCGAAGCGAACAGCATGAAAACGCGCAGGGTGTCAGAGCCAAATCTATCAATATATTCCTGAGGATCAACAGTATTTCCTTTTGATTTTGACATCTTCGCACCGTCTTTTGTGACCATGCCCTGTGTGAGCAAATTAGTAAAGGGTTCATCTGTCGTAACAAGTCCGATATCACGCATGAATTTATGAAAGAACCGCGCATATAGAAGGTGCATACAGGCATGTTCTATCCCGCCGATATATTGATCGACAGGCAGCCAGTATTCAGCTTTCTCTTTTTCAAATGGGACATTATTGTTATTCGCATCGCAGAAACGGGCATAATACCAGGATGAATCAAAGAATGTATCCATCGTATCGGTTTCTCTTTGAGCCGGTTTGCCACATTTTGGGCAAGTCGTATTCAGAAATTCAGGAACGGACAAAAGCGGATTTTTACGTGTTTTCCCAACCGCAACATTCTTGGGAAGACGTACAGGAAGATCGTCTTCAGAAACTGGAACTGCTCCGCATTCTTTGCAATAAACGATTGGAATAGGTGTACCCCAGTAGCGCTGCCGCGAGATACCCCAATCTCTCAACCTATAGTTCACGGTTTTATAGCCATATCCTTTCTCTTCCATCCATTCGGTGATCTTCTCAATTGCCTTGCGGTTATTCATCTCATCAAAAGGTTTGGAATTAACCAGGATCCCTTCATCAATGTATGCTTCTTTCATAGAGTTCAGTTCGAGTGTTTTTTCAGGGTTTTGGATTACAATGCGGATTGGAAGCTCATACTTATTAGCAAACTCAAAATCCCGCTGGTCGTGGGCAGGCACGCACATCACTGCGCCGGTTCCGTAATCCATGACCACATAGTTTGCGATCCATATAGGAATTTTTTCATTATTTACAGGATTGATGGCAAATTTGCCGGTGAACATTCCGATCTTTTCGGTGTCTTCCGCAGTTCGCTCTATCTTATCTTCATTGAGTATTTTATTGATGAAATCTTTTATTTCTTTTTCATGTGGATTATCAACCAAAAATGTTTCAATAAAAGGATGTTCTGCTGCCAGAACCATATAGGTGCAGCCAAATATTGTGTCTGGACGTGTAGTAAAAACCGGAATTTCAACATCCTTCTCATCCATTTTGAAAATTATCTGAGTACCAAAACTTTTACCGATCCAGTTCTTCTGCATTGTGATGACACGCTGGGGCCAGTTGCCAAGTTTGGAATGATCGAGAAGCTCTTCCGCATAATCGGTTGTCTTAATAAACCACTGCTCGATCTCTTTCTGCTCGACTCTGGAATTACATCGCCAGCAGGCGCCGCCTTCTGCCTGCTCGTTTGCAAGTACGGTTTGGCAGCTCGGGCACCAGTTCACATAAGAAGATTTCTTATAAACAAGTCCCATCTCGAACATTTTCAGGAAGAACCATTGATTCCACATATAATAATCAGCATCGCAGGTTATTACCTCTCTATCCCAATCATAGCCGAAACCCACTGCCTTGAACTGCTGACGCATTTTGTCGATATTCTCATGGGTTGTTATTTCAGGATGAGAATTATGCTCGATTGCGAAGTTCTCTGCCGGCATTCCAAAGCTGTCATAACCCATTGGCTGGAGCACTTTATATCCATTCATGATCTTATAGCGTGCTATGGCATCGGCAATTGAGTAATTGGAAATATGTCCCATATGAAGCACGCCGGACGGGTAGGGAAACATAGATAACAAGTAATATTTTTCGCGAGGATCCTCCATATCAACATAGAATGTTCGGTTGTCCTCCCAAACCTTTTGCCACTTTGCTTCGATCTCTCTAAATGGATATTCCATTGATGCTCCTAATAAACAGTTTATGTGTATGTTGGTTTGTGAAGTATAGTAATTTTCGTCAATATATTTTCTTAATGAAATTTATCTTCAATACTATTTTAAAAAAATTGACAGTAAATCATTATACACAACAAAAGAAAAGTATGAAATTGTTATATGTAATCCTCATAATATTAGTTGCCATCATGTCCTTTGCCTGTAGTTATGATAAGGCAGAGAATAAAGATCCCATCCCTCCATCAAAGGTAACTATGACTCCCCACAAATGCGATCCTGGCGATCCGGGGTGTGCATATACCGATAGAAATAACGGCATCGATGCCTATTCCGCTGGAAACCTCGATTATAATTGGATGAAGATCCAGTGGGATGACACACCTCTTCAAAAAGACGGAGATATTCATCATATTGAGATCTGGCGTTTTAATGAGTACGGCGACACAACTCATGTCGAAGAAATTCCCTTTATTCCTGATTCTTCCACATATTATGATAAATTCATAGGATATGAAGAGTCGGTAATTCAGAGGACCTGGTCTTACTTCATCATTCCTTTTGATGAAGCAGGTAACTCAACAAATTCCGATACTGTATCATACCGGCTAATTGAAGTACCGGGTTTGCAGGCGCCAGCAGATAACAGCACTTTTTCTGTGAATGATTCAATAGATTTTTCATGGTATGGTGGAAGTCACACTTATAGAATTCTTTTCTTCGATCAAAGTGAAAATCTGCAATACTCAAAGGATCTTAGTGAAACAGTTTGCAATATACCGGAAATTCTAGAAGGTTCCAGTTTTTCTCCTATTCCCGGGCAAACATATATCTGGCGAATTGACGCTTTTGGTCCAGAATTTGAACCGTCTATTAGAAGTGGCTCGGAATCTGAAGAGCGCGTTATCAATTTTACACCATAAATAAATTGACGGAAAATTATCAATTGAAAATTTACATCCTCAATAGTAAAGGGAGTTCAATATGAAACACCTTTTTGTAATAATAATTAGTATTATCGTCTTTAGTACTGCCTGTTTTGCGCAGGATAGTCCTTCGGCTACTCCATCTGCTGGAAGCTCTGCCTATTCTTATTCCGGCACCATGGGGGATGAAGATCAATTAAGAATTTACACCCAGATATGGGGGCAAGTTCGAAAACCCGGGTTTTATCTTCTTCCCGACGACACTGATCTGTTGACTCTTTTATCATTAGCCGGTGGACCTACAGGAGATGCAAAACTTTCAAAAATTCGAATTGTCAGACCCAGCCAGGATAATGGACAGGGTGAAATTATTTGGGTCAATTTAAAAAAATATCTCGATACGGGAAATTATGACATTATCCCGGTGTTAAAAGCCGGCGATACTGTTGTCGTATCCGGAACGGTTTTTTATGGCATGGAACGGGTCGCGGACTTCATTGCAAAATTTGCAACAGTACTGAGCATTTATAACTTGTATTTAACAATTCAAAGCAAATAAACAGAGGGATACATATGGAGCAATTTCCTGAACAAGAACAAGAAATTAAACTAAGAGATTATTATAGGATAATCCTTCGGCATATAAAACTCATCGGCATCATTTTTGTGCTGGTAATGGTTGCAACAATATATTATACTGCGCGTGCACCTCGCATCTATGAAAGCAACGGAAAGATCCTTTTAGAACTCAATAAACAAACAGACCTCTTTTTCAGTACCGGCGGATTTGGACGAAATGATCTGAACAACCAGATGGAAGTAATAAAAAGCCCCTCTGTAATGGAAAGTGCAGTTGAAAAACTTAAGAGAAACCAGGAAGCAGAAAATTTCCCGATTCTTTCTTTAGATAATCCAAGTAGTATATTAGCTAAAAACATAGATGTCTCTGCTGAACGAGAAGTGGACATTATTGATATTTCTTTTAAATCTACTAATCCTAATGAAGCCCAGGCAGCTGTAAATGCAGTTATGGACAGCTACCAGGACGAGAGCTTAAAATATACCCGTGCAGAAGTGACCAGCGTACGTGAATTTTTAGAAAAACAACTGGACGTAACATCAAAAAAATTGGCAATCTCTGAAGAAGACCTTCGTGCATATAAGATCGCACATGAGGTATTTGCTCTTACTGAAGAGACAAAAGAAATGATCACCAATATGGTTGAGTTCGAAGCACAATTAAGCTCTGCTCAAACAGAGTTGCAGATCGTTGAGAAAAAACTTGCGTACCTCAAAGATGAACTCATCAAGATCGACGAAGCTCTTGGCGAAGAAATGGCATCAATTTCCTCCCCCGTTTCAGAGCAATTACGTCAAAAACTCATCGAGAACGAAAGCCAGCTTGCAATTCTCTTGACAAAAAAAGGATATACCGAAAACCATCCCCAGCTTGTTTCTCTTCGAACCGAAATCGATAATATCAAACGCCAGATGAAGTCTGAAATAGCTAAAATCCTTGAAGTAAACAAATATTCTTTCAATCCTCTTGATAGGAGACAGCAATTATTCACTGACATCATCTCTACAGAAGTAGAATTTCAAACAGCTACTGCAAAAGTCAGTGGACTTGAAACAGTTGTGGAAGAATATTCCGTAAGGATGTCAGGTCTTCCTGATGCAGAGCTGGAGCTTGCGAGACTGGAACGATCAAAAGCAATAAATGAGCAGATATACAGTATGCTCATTACGCGATATGAGGAAGCTAAGATCTCTGAAGAGGGAAAACTCTTAAATACTAAGATAACTAATCTTTCTGATGTAGAACGATACGTTAAATTGCCAATTCTTGGCACGATTCCCGATATTCCGCTTGACGAAAAGCAACTTGCTGATATTGAAGATCGGATGGGCAAAGAAAAGGATAAGGAAAGGTTGCAGGAATTAACCACTACACAGCGACAAATGGTTGCCCGTCTCGTTCCGCATTATAGCCCAAAATCACCGATCGCAGAAGCGTACAGAACATTCAGAACAAATGTAGTTTCCCTGCCGTTTAAAGTCCCTGGCTTGGGAAAAATATTTCTTGTCACGAGTTCGGGACCAAAAGAGGGAAAATCAACCTCCGCCGGCAACCTGGCTATAACACTTTCACAAATGCGTTCAAAAACCATCCTCGTCGACTGTGATATGCGACGTCCAATGATACATAATCTTTTTATAGTTTCCAGAGAAAACGGACTTTCAAAATTTTTAACAACTGACAATATCGACATACACGATATTATTAAACCTTCAGGTATGGATAATCTTGATATTATTACTGCCGGTCACGTTCCCCCGAATCCTTCCGAATTGCTTTCCTCAAAAAAAATGGATGAACTTTTTGCAAAACTGCGTGAAGAATACGATTATATCATTGTGGACTCACCTCCCATTATTGCCGTGACGGATGCCTTGATCCTTTCCAAAAAAGTTGATGAACTGGTGCTTGTTATCCGAGTTAATTCCACCGAGCGTGAGATCATAGAGCAGGCAAAGAGCCTTCTTCATAATATTGACGTGAAAGTTGCAGGCGTTGTGGTGAACGGGATCGAAGTGAAAAAATATTATAGCGGTTATAAATATTATTACTACTACTATTACTATTATTACACCGACGACGAAAAAGGTGCAAAAAAGAAAAAGAGAAAAACTCAAGGTCACTCACGGCTCTCGCGCAAAGCTTAATCTCTTTCTTGATATCCTTCATAAAAGGGATGATGGCTTTCACGAAGTTGAGACGATTATTGCGCCTATCTCCCTTGCTGACAATCTTATATTTAGATTGACAGATAAATCTAAGGTGAAAATTTATTGCACCTCTGACACACTTCAAGAATCAGAGAATATCATTTACAAAATTGCTTGTTTTTTAAAAGATACATATAATGTGAAACATGGGGTTGAAATAAAATTGAAAAAGAACATCCCGCTCGCTGCAGGATTAGGCGGCGGCAGTTCAAATGCTGCTGTAACAATTCAGGTACTGAATTCATTATGGAAGCTCAAGCTTTCAATGGCAGATATACACAGAACCGTCTCGCTTTTCGGAAGCGACATTAATTTCTTCCTTGAAAATAGAGCTGCGCTCCTAAAAGGAAGAGGAGAGATCGTCCGGGAAACTTTTCCTGCTCCATATATTGAGAATATACTCCTTGTAAATCCAGGGATCGAGATCGCCAGCAGGAATGCATACTCATGGTCGGTCATAGGCGGACTTCATAAAGAAATGAGATCTGCAATGATCACCGGCTTAAATAGCAATAATATTGAGATGATATGCGACAATCTGCACAATGGATTAGAGCAAGGGGTCTTTGCTCATTATCCCATATTACAGGAGATCAAAGCCCAACTTCTTGAACTGGGTGCAATGGGAAGTTTGATGTCTGGTAGCGGAGCAACGGTTTTTGGAATTTTTCCTTCGAGAGAGAAGCTCCTAAACGCAAAAAAGTATTTCAATAAATATAGATACTGGTTATTTGAAACCAAAATCGAGCAAGAAGCGAATTAAATTATGAGATCAAAAATTCATATTTTTACCGGAAATGCAAATCCGGAATTAGCCCAAAAAGTTGCGGAACATGCTGGGTTACCTCTCAGCCGCGCTGAGGTTTTCAAATTCTCAAACGATAATACTTTTGTGAAAATTCTGGATAATGTTCGGGGTACGGATGTCTTTATCATTCAGCCCATATGCATGCCCGTCAATGACAATCTTATGGAACTCCTTATCATGATCGATGCACTGCACAGAGCTTCTGCCGGAATGATCACTGCTGTCATACCATACTACGGATATGCCCGTTCTGATAAAAAAGATCAACCCCGTGTACCGATAACTGCAAAACTTGTGGCAAATCTTCTCTCTGTTGCCGGTGCGGACAGGGTGGTTACTTTCGACCTACATGCTGAACAAATTCAGGGCTTCTTTGACATACCCGTAGATCATCTCTCAATGCTGCCGATATTTCTAAGTTATTTCAAACCTCTTAACCTAAAAGATTGTGTGGTGGTTGCTCCTGATACAGGTGGCACACAGAGAGCACGCATGCTTGGGAAGGTTCTTAATGCAAATATTGCTATTGGTGATAAGCGCCGCATAGGAAATAAGGGCAAGCTTGAGCTCCTGAACGTTGTCGGCGAAGTGGAAAACAAAAACACCATAATCATTGACGATATTATCGATTCTGGAAATTCTGTCATCAAAATGGCTGACGCTCTTAAAAACGAGGGTGCAAAAAAGGTATATTGTGCCTGCACCCACGCAGTTTTGAGTGGCAATGCACTAGAAAGAATTGATAAGTCAAATATACATGAATTAGTTGTTACTGATTCTATTCCTCTCGGTGAAAAGAAAAACAAAAGCTCAAAGATCAAGCAACTTTCCATTGCTTCTCTACTCGCTCAGGCGATCTTGAGAATCCATAACGAGGAATCGGTCAGTGTCTTATTCAAAATAGAAGATGAGGTTACATAAACTATGAAAGTTAAAGCTGTCAAAAGAGAAACTGGAAAAAAAGCTGCCAAGCAGGTTCGTAGCGAAAATAAAATTCCTTCGATCTTATATGGAGGTGGTGCAGAACCAGTACCATTGGAAGTTGATTATTCCGATTTCTATCATTATTATAAAGAAAGTCTCGGACATCAAAGCTTCATTTTCCTTCAGATAGGAAAGAAAGAATATAGATGCATTGTGCGAGATATGCAGATCGATCCGGTCACAAGAGAGATCGTTCATCTCGATTTCCAGGAAGTTACTGCAGGACAAAAGCTTGATGTCGAAGTCCCTGTCTTGACGCTTGGAGATGCTCTTGGAGTCAAAGAAGGTGGTATGCTTGAAACGGGTATCCGTGATCTGCAAATCCGTTGTCAGCCAAAAGACATTCCGAACGTAATCGAAATCGATGTCTCAGAACTCCAGATCGGTGATTCCGTTCATATTGAAGACATTCAGGATAAATATCCTGATGTAGAATTCCTTCAGCCATCAAATACGACCCTAATTTCAGTATTGATTCCAAAGGCGGAAGTTGAAGAACCTGAAGAAGAGGAAGAATTGCTTGAAGGTGAAGAAGCTGCTGAAGGCGCTGAAGAAACAGGCGAAGAAGATTCTGAGAAAAAATCGGAATAACAAAGAAAAATAATATACGTGAAATTAATTGTCGGGCTTGGAAATCCGGGACCTGAATACGAATCAACGCGGCATAACATTGGATTTGTTACTCTTGATGCTGTATGTGAAAAGTTGAGAGTTCCCGATTATAAGAAGTTCAAAAACTATCTCCTTGCCCGAAAGGATGAGTGGCTTTTTCTCAAACCTCTCACCTATATGAATCTTTCCGGACAGCCAGTCTCGTCTGTCATGAAAGAATTTGACATAAAAAAAAGTGATCTTTTAATCATATTAGATGATGTGCATATTCCTTTGGGAAAGATCAGGATCCGCCGCAGAGGTTCGGATGCCGGACATAACGGACTGAAATCTGTGATCGAGGCATTGGACTCTGAAAACTTTTCCCGAATGCGTATTGGAATTCTCCCAGAGGTTCATGAATCGGCTTCAGAGCTCACAATGCCCTTGGAAGAATTCGTATTGATGAACTTCCTTGAAGAGGAACTCCAGTGCGTGCAGGAGATTATTCCTGCAGCTGTGGAACTTGCATCATGCTTTATATATCAAAATTATAAAAAGATGAGCGCTGCATATAGCAGACTCTGTTCCTTATCCGTGGAATGACGGATTGCTCTTCCGCTTAAGTGGAAAATAAAACCGAAAGGAATGCAATGAAAAAATTCTACGAATCGATGATCATCATCAAACCTCTTTCTGAAGAAGAGACAAATCAGACAATCGAAACAGTCAAAAATTTTCTTACAGAACGCGAAGCTGAAATTGACAATGTGAACGTCTGGGGATTACGCAGACTTGCCTATGAGATTGAAAAACAGGCCGACGGCTATTATGTAATTCTGTATTTCACCCTTGAACCAAATCACATAAAAGCTCTTGAAAATTTCTATCGCCTGAACGAAAATATCATAAGATTCAACGTCATTAAAAAAGACAAAAAATAAAAAAACCTTTTCTTTCTAAATTGTATTTAAATGCAGTTTAGAGGAGGGAGGAAACACAAAATGGCAAAAAAACTTAATCTGCCGAGAATTAACAATGTTATCGTCTCCGGACGATTAACACGGGATGTCGAACTTCGTTATACCGGCTCCGGAACACCGGTTGCCTCAATGAGCATTGCGGTTGACAGGGTGTACCGTGATTCCGACAACAACTGGCAAACCGATACGAGCTTTTTCCGTATCGTTGCCTGGGCTCGTCTTGCAGAACGTGCTTCAGAGACGCTCAAAAAGGGAGCGCCTATCATTATTGAAGGAACCCTTCGATCACAAACATGGCAGGACAAAGATGATAATAAGCGCACTACTGTCGAAATAGTTGCGAGAAGAATCCAGAGACTTGAAAGAGAAGCTCAGGAAGGGGCCCCGGAAGAAAAAAGCCCACCGGAAGACCAGGAATCCGATGACGAAATACCCTTCTAAACAAGATTGGAGATCTAATAGAACATGAGATACCAAAAGAAAAATATGAGAAAGAGATATTGCAGATTCTGCAAATATCCTGACACTGAAATTGATTACAAAAATACAGAAATATTACGCAAACACATCATTGAATCCGGAAAAATCATACCGAGAAAAATCACCGGTGCATGCAGTAAACACCAGAGAAAATTGGCTCGTGAAATCAAGAGAGCCCGTCAAATGGCTCTTCTTCCCTATATTGGATAAGTAACTGATACCAATGATTCTCTACTGCGTTCTTATAGCGGTTGTTGCGCTCTTTTCCAAGTTTTTTGCACTCCTTATTGCTGTTCCCTTTGTCACAAAACTGGTTTTTGCAATAGAAGAGCAGGAGGTTCAAGGCACATCGAAATCTCCTGCCCTTCTCCAATATCTGGGAATTTTTACTGCGATCTGTACACTGCTTGTTATCTTCAAACTGCTTCCTCTATTACAAGCTTTTGAAATATGGATAAGCGTCGGCGCATGCCCTGTGGTTTTTGCATCAGCGCTTCAGCAGTACAGGAAGTATGAAACAGCTTTTCTTACAGCACTCGTTCCCGGATTGCTCTTCATCGGCTTAAAGAACCTTCTTTTCTTTCCCGACATAAAGCTCTTAGCCGAGGAAAGTAATCAACTATTTATGAGCGGTATTGAGAATATTTTTTCGCCTGAAATGATGGAGTCAATGTACCCAACACTTGAGTCAATGAAGAATATTATGATCTACGGCAACGCATCATTGTGGATGGTTGGCATTGTGATCGGTTTGTTTGTGGGTGCACTTATTTTTTCGAAAAGAAGCTTTCTCAAATGGTACTTCAACAAGATAAAATTCCCTTATTATGTTCAATTTGGAGTTGCGCTTGGACTGATCCTGTTCATCCTCAAATTTAGAGCTATCAGTTATAATGTACTTTTTATTATCGGGCTTTTGTATCTTATTCAGGGCTATTCGGTTCTATATTGTTATGTAGAATCAATAATGAAAAAAAGTAAGTTCCTTGGAATTGTCATGTTGATAATTCCAATATTCAGTTATATATTATTACTTGTTATCACAGTTGCAGGTCTTCTTGACAACTGGTTACCATTACGAAAATTTGCATATCATAGAGGAGATAAAGAATGAATATTATTTTGAAGAAAAATGTCGAAAGTCTCGGTGATGTCGGTGATGTCGTAAAGGTTGCTGACGGCTATGCGCGAAACTTCCTTTTTCCAAAAGGATTTGCGATACAGGCAACCGACAAAAATAAAAAATTGATCGAGAAATTCAAAGACGAAGAAGAGAAACGTCTTGCCGAAGAACTGAAACAGGCAGAGATGATCATCAAGCAGATCGAAAAAAATCCAATGCTCTTCACCCGCATAGCAGACGAAAACGGTCATCTTTATGGTTCTGTAAACGAGCAGGATATTGTGAACGAACTCAAAGAAAAAGATTTAATTATTGACAAACACAACGTGAAAATGGAACAACACATTAAAGAGCTTGGTGACCACGAAGTGACCATTGAGCTCAAAGGTGAAATACAAGGAACCTTGAAAATCAAGGTTGAAAAAGAAGAGAAAGAGTAAAATATGCGAAAAGTTATCAGCATTATCAAAGAAGTAATCATGTGGATAGCTATTCTGTGTGCCTTTGCTGCTATCGGATTTGCCAGTGATGATCCCTATCGCACCAGTATTATCTGGATAATTTTTGCGATCGTGATCTTTGCCGTTGGCTTCTTCATAAAAAAACACTCAAAGCGCAGAACGGTTACTACAAAAGGTTATCTAATAACAAAGAAAATTATCGGTGCTCTTCTAGTACTTATCGGCTGTTTATTGCCGGCTCAGGTATTTGGCAATTTTGGATTCCCCTTCATCACCCTGATTCTTATCTTCGTTTTTGCAGCAATCCTCGTGGCAATCGGTGCGTTTGCAGTTCTTATCATCAATAAATACGGCGGTTTCTTTTCAGTTCTTGGGTATCTTCTGCTGCTCATCGCTGCATTTCTTCCAGCTATCGCAATGTCCGGTTATGACCTGAGCTACGGTGCACTGAGTACTGTTTATTATCTAGTTATTCTGCTAGCGATTTTCTCCTGGGTAGGGCTTTCTATGGTCTTTACCAAGAAAATCGAGTAAATGTCATCTTTTGTTAAAATTAGCTCGATAATAGAAAATCTAATTCAGAACTTATCTGAAAAGGGATTTTCTCGTGAAATAAAAACTGCTTTCCTCTGGAGAAGGATCGTCGGAGATATTCTCGACAATAAAACCCGGATATTGAAACTTGATAATGATGTGCTATACATACTGGTCGAAAATAACATCTGGCTTCAGGAGCTTGTGCTGAAAAAGACTGAGATTTTGGATCGGCTTAACTCCCAACTCGATCCACCCTATCAAATCAAAAATATAATTTTTTCTCTTTCAAGCAAAAAGATAACTGCATAAACAATCTGATATATGAAACTTAAGGTTGCTCCCTCAATACTTTCTTCGGATTTCCTTCATCTCAAAAAGGAGATCCGGGCACTAGAACAAGCAGGTGCAGATATGCTTCATCTCGACATTATGGATGGGCATTTTGTGCCGAATCTGACATTTGGTCCTAGACTCGTAAAACAGATTCGCAAAACCACAACTCTTCCCCTCGATGCGCATCTTATGATAACCAATCCGGCTGATTTCATTGATAAATTCATTGATGCCGGTGTAAATTATCTGTCCTTCCATATTGAAACCGACGCAAATTATGTGAGCTTGTTACGAAAGATCAGAAAGTTAGGAGTGAAAGCAGGTATTGCAATTAATCCAGAAACTTCTCTCGATGCACTTCCCGATGTCATTGATGAAATTGATTATGTGCTCATCATGTCTGTCCATCCCGGCTTTGGAGGGCAAAAATTTATCAAAGAATCTATAGAAAAAGTCAGAAAAACAAAAGAGATCATCGGTTCGGGACAGATAGAGATAGAGATCGACGGCGGAATAAATTTTCAAACAGCAAAGCTCGTGAAAAAAGCCGGTGTGAATATTCTTGTGGCTGGCAGTTTCATTTTGAAGAGTGATAATTATGCAAAGACAATAGCAGGACTTCGTAATGTTTGAATCACTCACCGATAAACTCAATTCGGTTTTTTCAAAACTTAAATCTCGCGGAAAACTCTCGGAAAAAGACATCAAAGCCGGTTTGAGAGAGATTCGTTTAGCTCTTCTGGAAGCAGATGTAAACTACAAAATTGTAAAAGATTTTATCAAAAGCGTTGAAGTAAAATCACTTGGAGAACGCGTCCAAAAATCGCTTACTCCCGGGCAGCAGATCGTGAAGATCGTTAACGAAGAACTCGTTCAATTGATGACTTCAGATGTCGAAGAAAAACCGCTTCCCAAAAACAGAACATCAAAATTATTGGTCGTGGGTTTACAGGGTTCGGGAAAAACAACTGCCTGCGGTAAGCTGGCACTACACTATAAAAAAAATGGTTATGAACCACTTCTCGTAGCTGCTGACGTGTACAGGCCTGCAGCGATCAAACAGCTCCAAACGCTGGGAAAATCTATCAACATCCCTGTTTATACAGAAGATACTACAAAAGTCACCAAAATCGCAAAAGGCGCCTTGAAATATGCAGCGAAGGAATTCCTCAACCTTGTTATCTTCGATACTGCCGGCAGATTGCACGTGGATGAGAAGATGATGGAAGAGGTTGAAGATCTTGCAAAAGTTATATCTCCGGACCAAATCCTTTACGTGGCTGATGCAATGACCGGGCAGGATGCGGTGAACAGTGCAAAGGAATTTAATGAGCGACTCGATCTAACAGGCATTATCCTCACAAAACTCGACGGTGATACACGCGGTGGAGCTGCGCTTTCAGTAAGAGCAGTTACAGGAAAACCTATACGCTTTGTAAGTGTTGGAGAAAAGCTCAGCGATCTCGAAGCATTCCACCCGGACAGGATTGCATCGCGCATTCTCGGCATGGGAGATATGCT
>MVCT01000119.1 GCA_002049945.1 Candidatus Cloacimonas sp. 4484_140 | reverse complement strand
TTTATATTAGATTTATTTAGCAAGAAAATATATGTTTGAAAAAATTGAATAATTATTAGTGTAAGGTTTTGACAAATTTATAGAGATAATAACTATTGAAATAATTAATTATAAATGGAGGAAAAAATGAAATGTCATGAAGTAGATTATGAAATAATCGGAGACGATTTACAGGTTGTTGAGGTAGAACTTGATCCATCAGAAACCGTGATTGCCGAAGCTGGAGCGATGAACTGGATGGATGATGGCATAACTTTTGAAGCTCATCTTGGGGATGGATCTAAACAAGGTGAAGGTATGTTAAAAAAACTTATGGGTGCTGCCGGACGTGCGATTAGTGGGGAATCACTTTTTATTACGCATTTCACAAACAACGGAAATGGTAAGAAAAAAGTTGCATTTGCTGCTCCTTATCCGGGAAAAATAATCCCATTGAATATGGAAGAATTCGGTGGAGAGATCATTTGTCAGAAAGATGCTTTTTTGTGTGCTGCTAAAGGAACAGAAATAACTATTACATTTAATAAGAAAATTGGTGTTGGCTTTTTTGGTGGTGAAGGTTTTATTCTTCAAAAGATCAAAGGTGACGGAATGGCTTTTATGCACGCCGGTGGAACGATTGTTAAAAAAGAACTGAATGGTGAAACGCTGAAAATAGATACAGGATGTATTGTTGCTTTTTCTCCTTCAATAGAATATTCTATCGAACGAGCAGGTGGATTAAAATCTATGTTCTTTGGTGGTGAAGGGCTTTTCCTGGCAACCTTAAAAGGAACAGGAACTGTTTATTTGCAAAGTTTACCTTTCTCTAGATTAGCTGACAGGATATTAAGAAATGCACCAAGAGCAGGTGGTAAACGAACTGGTGAAGGATCAATTTTGGGTGGAATTGGTGATCTTTTGGGTGGAAGTTAGATTAGCGAGAATATGTTTGATAAAATAAATGAAAAGATCTGTCCCATTTGTGGCAAAGATAATAACTGCATGGCTCACAGCGATGAGCCATGCTGGTGTTTAAGTGTTGAAATTCCGCAAGAATTATTAGACCTGATTCCAGAAAGTAAAAAGAAAAAAGCATGTATTTGTCTAAAATGTATTCGAGATTTTAAGGATGATCCGGGGAAATTTATTAACGAAAGGATTCTGTATAATTCATAATCGTCATTGTCCCGATTCATCGGGAAAACAATCTAAATCTTTTTCTTAAACGAGATTGCTTCGTTTGTAACAGCAAGAAGATTATTCGCAAAGACATGGGACTTAGGATGACAGGTATATTTTTTTAATTTCTTTTGTTAGCTTTTGTTCGTTGTTTTTTATCTTTGATTCTTGGTGTCTTAGTGTCTTCGTGGCAGAATTAAAAATCAAACAACTTTTCACGCTTAGCATATTTACTAAAATAGACTTTATTAAGGATTTCATTTTTATCAAGATCAAGGTTGTAATCTTCATCAATAATATCAAATGCAAGGATTCTTGCTGTTTTTAGAAGTTCACGATCACGAATAATATTTGCATGTTTAAAGATGGGAATTCCTGATTGCTGAGTACCAAAGAAATCTCCGGGACCTCTTATCTCAAGATCTTTTTCTGCAATTTTAAATCCATCATTTGTCTCAATCATTATATTCAATCTTTCCCTGCCCTCTTTACTAATAGGTGGATGAACAATGAGATAACAGTAAGATCTATCGGAACCTCGTCCGACACGACCACGTAATTGATGCAGTTGACTTAACCCAAACCTTTCGGCATGTTCAACAATCATCACGCTCGCATTCGGTACATCAATTCCCACCTCGATCACAGTCGTAGAAACTAGAATATCAAATTTTCCATTTTTGAATTGCTCCATGATGGAGTCTTTTTCTTTTGTTTTCATCTTACCGTGCAGGAGCGCAATTTTTCGGTTTGGAAAAACGTGTGTACTCAAGTGTTCAAATAAAGTTTCAGCATCAAGCAGATCTATTTTTTCTGACTCTTTTATAAGCGGACAAACCACATAAACTTGCCTTCCCATTTTTAACTGTGCTTTCACATTTTCGTAAACCACAGAACTTTTATTGAAGTTATAATATGTGGTTTTTATCTCCTTTCGGTTGGGGGGAAGCTCATAACGGTGTTGTTCATCAATTGCAACAAAACCGGCATTATTAAATTCAACATCTTTTTGAATGAGTGCATGAGTTCCAATAATTATATCGACATCACCATTTCTAATTTGTTCCTTAAGCTCTGTTTTAGCTTTGCTTACTCCGCCTTTTAAAAGAGCAATTTTTATTTCTGGTTGGTTAGAAAGTAATATGGAAATGCTATTAAAATGCTGCTCTGCCAGAATTTCTGTGGGAGCCATGAGTATAGATTGAAATCCGTTTTCAATTGCCAAAAGCATGGCAAAAACTGTAACGATAGTTTTGCCGGAACCAACATCACCTTGCAGAAGTCTGTTCATTTGTTTTTTGGAAGTCATGTCTTCCACAAATTCTCTGATAACTCTTTTTTGTGCATTTGTTAGTTGAAATGGTAATGAGTTTTTTAGCTTAGTTGTATATGTTTTTTCTAATGTAAATTTATTTCCATTCAGTTTTTTTTCATGTCCATATTTACTTCGTGCTAACATCAATTGTGTGAAGAAAAGTTCTTCAAATGCAAAACGTATTTTCTCTTGTGGAATTTGAGATGGATGCTGGGTAAAATGGATCTTCTGCAAAGCAGTTTTTCTATCGGGGAAATTGAATTTCTTTGAAATAAAGGCAGGCAGATTCTCATGTATTTCGTTTGCATAGAGTTCAAATGCTTTGTAGATCAGGTTTCGCATTATGTTCATGCTGATCTTATCGGTTAGTGGATATACAGGAAGCACCGATCTTGTTTTCCAAAAATCCAGTTTCATATCCTCTTCATCCAAAATTTCTATTTGAGGATGAAGTATTTGCGGAGTACCACGGAATTCCGAAACTACCCCGCTAACCCATATTTGTTTTCCATTCTTAAACTGATCTATGAACCAACTGCCAAATCGAAACCAGGTAAGAAAGAGATAATCTTCTCCATCGGTTACAACAACATTGAGCTGGGACTTTTTTCGAGATCGATTCTTCTTCTCAATAGATATTATATTTCCAACGAATGAGCAGTTTTCTGCAAGTTTTAAATCACGTATCTTAACGGCAGATTTTCTATTAATATAATCACGCGGAAAATGCTCCATCAGATCACCGATCGTGTAAATGTTGAGTTTATTCAGTAATTTACTACGGAATTCTCCCACACCTTTCAGGTATTTAATATCGCTGTCTAATGTATTCATAACTTCCTTTGAGAAAATCTTACTTAATCTTGATCAACAATATTTATAAACACGGATTTTTTCAATCGTAACCAATCCTTCTTTTAACTTTTCATCGATATAGGGTAATAGTTTATTGATATTTTCTTCTGAATCTACAATCTCTACAACCACAGGAAGACCTTCTGATAATGAAAGTAATTTGGCAGTATGCAAATGGCTCTCAGCTCCAAATCCCATGATCCCGCGTAAAACAGTTGCCCCAGCTAATTTCAGTTCTTTTGCCTTGAGAACTATCTGTTCGTACATTGGTTTGTTTTTGTGTTTTAAATTCTTATCTAAATATATCCTGAGTAATTGCGCATTTTTAGCTATCTTCATAACATCCCCTGAAAAATATATTTTATAACAATTCTTGAAAGGTAAATACCAAATATCACAAAAACTAATCCTAAAACGTTATGGATGAGAATATTCTGGATAAATAGTTTTATCTCATTTCCACGCAGTAAACTAATCGATTCTAATGCGTATGTAGAGAAAGTAGTGAATGCTCCCAAAAATCCGATGATGAGAACACTTCGTAAGTTATCAGGAACAACCGTCCTGCTGAACATTTCTACAAAAAATCCAATTAACAGAGATCCTAAAAGGTTAACTGCGATAGTTCCCCAGGGAAAAATATCATTCGATGTCCTGTTTATAAGTTGAGAGATTAAAAATCGTGAGACAGCTCCCACACTACCACCTAATGCTATATATAAAATGTGTAACAATTAACTCTCCTGAAAATTTAAATATTAATTATTTAATGAAATCTAAATAAAACTATTTAACCTGAATTTATTTTCTTTCTTTTAATATTTGAACCTGCTGGTTTCTTATAATAATTCAAAGCTTCCGGCAGCAATTTTTTCAGGTTGGAAATTCGGGTTGCATCCGCCGGATGGGTACTCATAAATTCCGGTGGTGCCTGTCCACCTTTCATTGCACTCATTCTTTCCCAAAATTCTACTGCTTTTGCCGGATCATATCCTGCCATTGCCATAAATATCAAACCCAGATGATCTGCCTCACTCTCATGCATCCTGCTGAACGGCAGCATAACTCCGAATTGTGTTCCCACTCCGAAAACTGTCATCCAAACTTGTTTTGTTTTATCCGGTTTTTCTTCTAAAGCTGTTTCTAAAGCCATTCCACCGAGTTGTGCTAACATTCCCTGGCTCATTCGTTCGCTTCCATGACCGGCAATTGCATGAGCAATTTCGTGTCCCATCACTACTGCTAATCCTGTTTCATCTTTTGTTACAGGTAATATTCCGGTATATACAACAACTTTTCCACCCGGCATACACCAGGCGTTAACTTCATTACTTTCCAGCAGGTTAAATTCCCATTCATAACCCGATAGTTTATTACTCATTCCATTATCAGCAAAATATTGTTCCACAGCTTTCTGGATTCGATGACCAACCCTTTTTACTATGTTAATTTGAGTTCTATTATTACTTAATTTATTTGTTTTCAGGAATTCATCGTATTGGGTAAAACTCATTGAATTCATTTGGCTTTCCGGAATTAAATTTAGTGTTTTTCTTCCTGTTATCGGTACGGTCGAGCAACCTACGATCAAAACAAAAGTAATTAACAAAAATAATAATCTCTTCATATAACCTCCACAGACAATAAAATTTCTAATGAATTATTTGATGTTAAATTAATTTTAATTTTGGTTTTGAGTCAATTTATTAATAGTTCTTATTTGAAATCGTTGTTAATAATTCTTCATGAACATCAGGATAAAATCATAAGTTTAGATAAATATATTCATTATTCCACCGACAAGCAAAGTGGCAAAAACCATTATTGCTGATGATTTAAGCATATCTTTAATTCCGAGCTCTTTTAATAAAACGGTAAATGTGGCAATACAAGGGAAATACATTGTAAGTACAACTGATGCGATCACAAGTTGACCCATACTCATGTTTAGCGGACTCAGCATTCCAATTGCCACATCTTTACG